>CAZLME010000030.1:0-14341 GCA_964560595.1 uncultured Actinomycetota bacterium | reverse complement strand
CACGGGCAATAGGCTCAAAGGCTGGGTAGCGCGTTCCATAGTGAGGCTCGGTACTAGTTCCGCATAAGGTACAGAATCCGGCATACACGAGCCGATCAGCCACAGAGCATTGCTGTCGTACCGGTAATGGCTTACCTGATTGGTTAAATGAGGTAATGCTACAGTCATACTCCTTCTCAAGAGAGAATAATCCTGCGAAGGGGCGGGCACCTTCTAAATGTGTTTTTCCGTTAATCGTCTTTTCAGCCATGAAATTAATAATACAATTTCTTTTTGCAGTTTTACAAACATTGAAAATTTCATCTTTTGCGGTACCTGGATTTAAAAAAAAGCAAATTCTTTAAGAGATGATTGAACGTTAAATTACTAATGTAAAAATAACATTAATGCACCTGCTTTTCTATCCCGCTTATTCTTGCCTATCGCGTTATACTTCTTCTTGACAACCGGCTTTAAAGTGATTAGAATTTTCATTTAGCTTCGGTTAGAAGTTTTAAATTCGCTGTATTACTTTAAAAAGGCATATAAAAATTATAAAAACTCAATATAACTTTGTGCAAATTTAGAAAATCTATAAAAAGGAGAATTGTAAAGTGGAAATCATGAAAAGAAAATTGCCTGTTTTTTTTATCATCTTAGTCCTTACGCTGTCATTGATTATGATGATACCTGCTGCATTATTTGCCCAGGAAGATAAAGAAGAAGCCATAGAAGAAGTAATTCCCGAACCTGAGCCGGAAGAAATACTCTTTGAGACCACCCTTCCCAAAATACAGGCCAAAGAAGGAGAGACATTTAGTTTTAACTTTACTGTAACCTACGCTCCTGGCGATGAACCATTCGGTCTGGATGAGAACACAAAAACCAAAACTTTTGATATAACAGTCGATTATCCTAGCGGCTGGGGTGCCGCAGTTGCAAGCGGCAATCAGGAAGCAACTGCCATTAATTTGACGGCAAATGGCAGAGAAAGCTTAACACTTTATGCAATTCCGCTGGTATCGCAGATGCCTGGCGAATATAATTTTAAGGCAACATTCAAATCTTCAGTAGAAGGAGACCCTCTGGAAGAGTCAATAGAATTTACAGCAGTTATAACCGCAACTTACGAGATAACACTTACTACAAAAACAGGAAAATTAAGCACGGAACTTACAGCCGGTAAAGATAACCATTACAAACTTATTATGACAAACAATAGTTCTACATCCGTTGAAAATATAACTTTAAGTTCTACAGAACCCGAAGGCTGGCAGGTCAGTTTTGATAAAAAAGAAATTGATACAATCGAAGCAGGGAAAGAAATGGAAATTGATGTAACTATAAATCCTCCTGAAAAGACCATTGCCGGGGATTACATGCTGACTTTTAAGGCTTCAAGCGAGAACAGTACTGACGAAATTGAATTGAGAGTAACGGTTGAGACCCCCACCATCTGGGGGATTGTGGGAATTGGAATCATAGTAATAGTCATAGTGGGTGTTGCGATAATCTTTACAAGATTAGGAAGAAGATAAATTATGAGTGACAATAATAATTTAATAATTTCCAATAATTTGAGTAAAAAATATAACGAGCACCTGGTAGTCAGTGATTTAAACCTTACTGTAAAGAAAGGCGAGATTTTCGGACTTCTCGGACCTAACGGTGCAGGTAAATCCACCATTATACTGATGATTCTTGGACTTACGGAACCAACATCAGGAAGTATTTCCGTTGCCGGGTTTAATTCAACCAGGGAACCCCTGAAAGTCAAGAGGATAACCGGTTATTTACCTGAAAGAGTCGGTTTTTATGATGATATGACTGCAAGGGGCAATCTTGCCTACACGGCAGAATTAAATAATGTCCCTTACAGGGAGATCCCAATAAAAATTGACGAAGTCCTGAAAATAGTGGATCTGCTCGATAACAAAAACCACCTGGTTAAAACATTCTCAAAAGGAATGAGGCAGAGACTGGGAATCGCAGACGTGCTTATAAAAGATCCCCAGCTTATTATTTTTGACGAACCGACCGAAGGTCTGGATGTCAAAGTGGCTAATCAGATTCTTCAGACAATACTGAATCTTAATAAGCAGAAAAACATTACTTTCCTTGTGTCGTCCCATCAGTTAAACCTTATGCAGAGGATATGCCCGAGAGTGGGTATATTGTCTAAAGGCAAATTAATTAGTGAAGGAAGCGTGGAAAACCTGGGGAGAAGCCTTTTCGGCGGAGGAAAATATAGAATAGAGCTGGAACTCGAAAAGGTACCGGATGAAATAATAGAAAAATTAAAGAAACTTGATAAGGTCGTAAATGTAACCCGTAATGATAGCCAGCTTCAGGTCGTATGCGATAAAGATATAAGACAGGATATATCAAGGCTTATTTCCAGTGAAGGTATATTACTGACCAGAATGGATATGAAACAGGATGCACTGGAAGAAATCTATCTAAAATATTTTAAAGAGGAGTAAAATGAGAAGCATTTTAACTGTATACAGAAAAGAGCTTTCTGATCATTTCAGCAGCAATAAATTTTTGGTTCTTCTGGCATTAATATATATCGCTGGCCTGTCATCAACTTATGTTGCTCTTACCAATATCAGGGGAGCGGCAAGTTCACTGGACAAAGAAGTATTCCTTTACCTGTTTACAACAGGAGGAGATGTTCTTCCCTCTTTCATAACCTTTATCAGTTTTTTTATACCGATAATCGGCATAATTTTTGGTTTTGATGCGATAAATAGTGAAAGAAACAGCGGAAACTTGAGCAGGATCCTTTCACAGCCAATTTACAGGGACAGCGTCATAAACGGTAAATTTTTAGCCGGTATTACCACCTTAAGCATCATTATAGCGAGTATTGTTTTTATCATCTCGGGTGTGGGCCTTTTTGCGATAGGGGTGCCCCCTACCACCGAAGAAATATTAAGATTGTTTTTCTTTATACTTATCTGTGTTTTTTACGGTGGTTTCTGGATGGGGCTTTCTATGTTATTTTCAGTCATTATGGAAAAAACCGCTGCATCGATACTGACTGCCATTGCCATATGGATATTCCTCATGTTCTTCCTTCCCATAATTGCCAATGCTATAGCGAACGGGATGGTTCCGCTGGCAAATAATGCCGCGGTAGCCGATCAGATAAGAAATTATAATATCGAGCATATTATATCAAGAATTTCACCGGCCACCCTGTTTACCGAGGCCATTGTCGTACTTCTTGTGCCGGTAGGAGGAAACATACTGGTCAATCCCGTAGCATACCAGCAATCTTCCAGCATGCTTAAATCAGGCAAGATGATACTTAATCCGCTGTCAATCGGACAGAGTTTTATCCAGGTATGGCCGCAACTTTTAATTATTGTTGCGCTGTCAATTATATGCTTTGCAATATCATATATTATTTTTATGAGGCAGGAAATAAGATCAACCTGATAATACTTTAATTAATCCTGATGGGTTATTGCTTCTTCAATCAGGCTGGTTCCTACTGATACCTTATCCAGACTGTGTATGGAACCACCACTTTGCTTTATAACCTGCTCTACTTTCTCATAGTTTATTGAATCACCTTCACAGGTTATTTTAACATTCTCAACTTTCTGGTCCATTTCAATTAATGATATGTCAACCCCGTAAACTCCCTGAAGGTCAGCAAGCTTTGTTGCGAGTTCTACTATACCAGGTGAATGGGGTTTAAGCACATCTAATACTATTCTTCTCATATTTGCCAATTTATTATCTCCCTTTTTAAAAAATAATTAATAAAAAAATCTTAAAGGATACCTATTAGTCTTCCATCTCACATCTCCTCCCTTAAAACCTTAAGACATTTCACCAGATCCTCCGATAATCCATCTTCAAGTGTCATCTTTTTCTCTGTTACGGGATGGGAAAATTCTAATCTCTTCGCATGTAAAAACTGCCTATCCATTCCCAGTTTCCCTGCTATTTCATTTGAGTCTTTGTTGCCATATATCTCATCTCCTATTACTGGATGACCGATATAACTTAAGTGTACTCTAATCTGATGAGTTCTTCCAGTTTCAGGATACACGTTCAGCAAAGTTACATCTTTAAATTCTTCTGCTACTTCAAACCTGGTTATTGCACCTCTTCCACTGTCAATCGAGATACACATTTTCTTCCTATCAAGCCGGGAGCGCCCTATGGGAAGATTTATCTCGCCTCTTTTCTCGGGAAACCTGCCCAATACCAAAGCACTATAAGTTTTTTTTATTTCCCTGTTTTTAAACTTTTCTGATAACAAACGATGGGTATTATCATCCTTTGCTACTATAAGAAGGCCGGAAGTATTTTTATCCAGCCGGTGTACAATTCCCGCTCTTTCTTTCCCGGATAAATTCGATAGCGTATTATAATGATAAAGCAGTGCATTGACTATTGTATTCTTATTAAAACCGGGTACAGGGTGAGTAAGCATCCCCGGTTCTTTGGATATCACTATAAAATACTGGTCTTCATATATTACTTTAAGATATATCTTTTGCGGTTTTATTGAAGTATCGGACTCAATTTCTTCGGGGTACTCTACACTAATTATGTCTTTTTCAGCAATCCTGTGGTTTTTACTTACGGTACTGTTATTTACTTTTACTTTATCCTTATTTATTATATTCTGGATATGACTTCTCGATGTATCCTTTATTTTGCAGGATAAAAACTTATCTATTCTCTGCCCAGAGCTTTCAGAGTCAACTATAAAACTTAAAATATTTTCTACTTTTTTGATCAAATTCTATTAAGCTTTTCTCTCTTTTAAATACTCTTTTAATACCATTATTATAGTAAGGCAAAATCCTATATTAATAAAGAGATCTGCTACGTTAAAAACAGCACCAAAGAAAGTAAAATTTAAAAAATCAGTAACCCTTCCAACAAAATATCTATCAATAAGGTTGCCCAGCGCTCCCCCCAGAATAAAACCAAGGGATACATTATAAAAAGCTGAATTAATCTTAAGTATAGTTTTTAACAGAACTATTAAAAAAATAGCAATAACCGATATTATGGTTAAAATCTTTGTGTATTCCTGGAATAATCCAAAAGCTGCACCTGTATTGTTTACATGGGTTATATAAAAGAACCCCCTTATTATCTTAACAGATTTATTTACGGGAATTCTCTGGATTACAATATATTTTGTCACTTGGTCAAATATAAGCACACATGCAGCAGTGATTATAAAATATATATTCATTAAAATACTTCTTGTTTTTTTGTCTGCCATCTCAAACAATGCTCCCGACAACTTTTATGCCGATTCTTATTTTCCTGTCATTTATCCTGATTTCCTTTACATACATATCTTCTTTAAAATCAAAACTAAAGGATACGCTCAGAGTCTCTTTCATTATATAGTTCTTAAATTTCTTTAAAATATTATCCTCTATTCCTGGCTCAATAGCCAGTTCAATAGTATTTTCAATTTTAAAACCGGCTTCCTTTCTCAAATTCTGTATCTGATGTACAAGTTCCCTGCAGAACCCCTCTTCCAGAAGCCCGTCTGATATAATATTAGAAAGACCGACAGTAAATTCTCCGTCACTTTCTACCCCGAGGCCTTTTTTATCTTTTATATCAACCAGTATTTCTTCAGGTAAAATCTCTACCTGTTTCCCATTTATAATTAAACTTACATTTTTATTATTTTTTACCTTAAGTGCGGTGCGGATTGGATTTTCAGAAAACAGCGCATTCTTTATTTCAGGAACAAGGCTGCCATATTTTTTTCCCAATATTAAAAGATTGGGTTTTATATCATATGAAACCAGCTCATCAATATTTTTGGCAAATTCTATTTCTCTTACATTAAGCTCACTTAATATAATATCTTTAAAATGATTTATAGCTTCTTTTTTTCTTATATCCCCGTCAAAATATACGAGCACTTTTTCAATAGGCTGTCTGACTTTTATATTGATTTTACTCCTTATTGCTCTGCCAAGATTAACTATCTTACGGGCTGTATTCATTTTAAAACTTAAGTCCCCGTCTATAAAACTTTCATTAGCCTCAGGGTAGCTTTCCAGGTGTACGCTTTCTTCACCCATGCCCGGACTGCCGGTGAGATTTCTATAGATTTCTTCACTTAAAAAGGGTATAAAAGGCGCACACAATCTTGAAATATCTACAAGGCATTCATAAAGTGTTTTATATGCACTTATTTTATCTTTATCTTCCTCGCTTTTCCAGAATCTTCTCCTGCTTCTTCTTACATACCAGTTGGATAGGGTATCAACAAAATCCTGAATTACTCTGCCGCTTTCAGTAACATTGAAATTATCCATAAGCTCATTTACTTTATTTACAGTCTGATTGAGTTCAGAAATTATCCAGCGGTCTATTTCAATTCTATCTTTTACCTCAAGGTTATGGTTATGTGGGTTAAAATTATCTATATTCGCATAAATCACAAAGAAAGAGTAAGTATTCCATAGAGTAAGTATAAATTTTCTAATCACCTCATCAACAGCTTTCGTAGAGAAGTTTTTAGGCAGCCAGGGAGACACGCCTGTAAAGAAATACCATCTCAGGGCATCTGCTCCCTGCTTATTTAAAATATCCCAGGGATTTACAATATTGCCTTTAGATTTAGACATTTTCTGCCCTTTTTCATCATTTATAAGTCCCAGACAAAGTACATTTTTAAAACATGATTTTTTGAACAGCAGTGTGGAAATAGTGAGAAGTGTGTAGAACCACCCTCTGGTCTGGTCAATTGCTTCACATATAAAATCGGCAGGAAAATTTTTCTTAAATAATTCTGTATTTTCAAAAGGATAATGGAATTGCGCATAAGGCATTGAACCGGAATCAAACCAAACATCTATCACTTCGGATACTCTTCTCATATCACTGCCGCATTCCGGGCACTTTATAATAATATCATCCACATAAGGCCTGTGCAGATCCAGCTCCGCTGGTACATTCACCGCTTTTTCTTTTAGTTCCTCAATACTCCCTATGCAAATTTTATGACCGTTATCATCCACCCATACAGGGAGAGGTGTTCCCCAGTATCTTTCCCGGGAAAGAGCCCAATCAATATTGTTTTCAAGCCATTTCCCGAACCTTCCATATTTTATATGTTCTGGATACCAGTTGACCTCCTCATTAGTTTTTAAGAGATCGTCTTTTACAGCAGTAGTCTTTATATACCAGCTTTTTTTAGCATAATACATCAACCTGCTATCGCATCTCCAGCAGAAAGGATACGAGTGTTTTATTTTTCTAATGCTAAAAAGTAATTTTCTTTCTTCAAGATCTTTTATTATTACCGGGTTGGCTTCTTCTATT
This sequence comes from uncultured Actinomycetota bacterium, assembly GCA_964560595.1. Taxonomy (GTDB): domain Bacteria; phylum Actinomycetota; class Humimicrobiia; order Humimicrobiales; family Humimicrobiaceae; genus JAQVEM01. The sequence goes on along the minus strand of CAZLME010000030.1, from coordinate 7,030 downwards.
TTCATAAGAGCAAATTTTTCAACTCTCTTTTTAAACTTGCCTTCCTCATCCACCATTTGTACAACAGGCAGGTTATTTTCTCTTCCTGCATTCATATCATCTTCACCAAAAGCAGGTGCTATATGGACAATTCCCGTACCTTCCTCGACAGAAACAAAATCACCTCCTATAATTTTAAAGGCATTACTTTTACCATCGGTATAATCGTAGAGTGGCCTGTACCCAGAAGAAATAATTTCACTTCCTTTAAAGCTGCCGCAAATATTATAATCTTTGCTTTCTCCCAAGACTTCTGTAATTAAATTCTTTGCCAGTATTAGAATTTCACCCCTGAAATTAACCTCCACATATTCATAATTCCCGCTTACGGCACCCGCTACATTAGAAATCAAAGTCCAGGGAGTTGTAGTCCATACCAGAAAATAAGTATTTTTTCTTTCAGCATGGGGAAATTTTACTATTATAGAGTAATCTTCCACTTCGCTGTAACCAAGGGCTAACTCATGAGACGAAAGTGCCGTACCGCAACGCGGACAGTAAGGAACGATTTTATAATCCTGATACAATAAATTTTTATCCCATATAGTTTTTAATATCCACCACACAGATTCAATATAATTATTCTTAAAAGTTAGATACGCATCATCCATATCCAGCCAGAATCCGATACGTTCTGTAAGTTTCTGCCAGTCCTCTTCATATCTCATAACACTTTGCTTGCAAAGCCTGTTAAACTTTGCAATACCGATTTTTTCTATTTCTTTCTTTGAATTTATTTTCAATTCTTTTTCCACTTCCAGTTCAACCGGAAGTCCATGTGTATCCCATCCTGCTTTCCTTTGTACATAATAGCCTTTCATGGTTTTATATCTTGGAAAAATATCCTTGTATACCCGTGAAAGTACATGGTGCACTCCAGGTGCACCGTTAGCAGTTGGAGGACCTTCGTAGAAAACAAATCTTTTTTTTGTTTTATTTTTCTCGAGACTCTTTTTAAAAATATTTCTTTTCTTCCAGAAATTGAGAATGTTTTCCTCAAGTTTTACTAAATTTACATTACTGTTAACTTTTTTAAACATATCCATATCTTTATAATCGTTAGCTGTTAGTTTATAAATAATTACCTTAAAAACTATTTTATAGATTTTATATAATTAGTCTAATTTTGTGAAGTGGAAATATCGTTACTTTCAATAAGTTCCTGAAGGATTTTTGCAGATCTTACTGCCTGGGCTTTATAATGATTATTAAAATATATATGAGTTTTTTTGGTATTTGCTGACACTTCTCTTATTCTGGGCACCCATTCACTCAACTCTTCTCTGGTATAAAGGTAATCATATCTCTGATAAGAATGTTCTGGCTTCCACCAGTTAAGATTATTTCTGCCATGAAATCTTATGTAACCTGTATTATCAGTATAAATACTTGTAGGCGGAAGCAATCCCTTGAGTCCGGGTTCATCAACATTGCAGAATCCCATATTTAAGTCTCTTAAATATTCTACGGTTTCCTCTCTTAACCAGCTGATATTTCTAAATTCGGCACACAGCTCTAAATCTCCAAAACTATCTCTTATCCAGCTTAAATAATCCATGTTTTTTTCACTAAACTTAAAAGCCCAGGGGAACTGCAGCAATACAGGCCCCATTTTATTTTCTTCAATAAAAGGCTGCAGTGAAAAAACAAATTTTTTAACATCCTCTATTTTTGAATCGCGTGTATGCGTAACCCCGCTATGAGCTTTTACCGAGAAAATAAAATCTTTCCCGACTTTTTCTGTCATATTTTTAAATATCCGGGGATATGGAAGAGTATAGTAAGTAAAATTTATTTCAACTGTATTAAATACTGTGCTGTAGTATTTTAGCTGTTCTTTTTTTTCAAGCCCTGCGGGGTAAAAATTAATATTCCAGTCATCATAACTATATCCAGAAGTCCCAACAAAAATATTATGCATAAATTTATAAAAATTGAGAAATCTCAGTTAATATTTTATCTTTAGACATAGCGCCTATAAGTTCTCTGACTACTTCACCGTTTTTAAACAGTAGCAAAGTCGGGATACTATTTATACCATATTTTATTGCAGTATCTCTATTATCATCTACATTAAGTCTTCCAACTTTTAATTCGTTCTGTTTTTCCTCTGCCAGTTTTTCAATTTCAGGGGTTATTAATTTGCATGGGCCACACCACACAGCCCAAAAATCCACCAGGACCGGTTTTTCTGAATTAATCACTTCACTGTCAAAATTTGATTCTGTGAATTGGTAAACGGCTTCAGACATTGCATTTCCTTTCTAATAAATAGTACCTCTTTATTTTTATATTTTTTATAAAAATTTATCTTTCAAGAAACTTTATAATTACAGGTATTCTATCATTTCTATTTTTTCTACATTTATAAAGACTATCTCTCTCCTGCTTATATTTTCTTCCAGTATTTTTCCGCTTACATCGATATAAAATACCTCTGCATCAGTTACCGGTATAAATTTATTTTTCTGGGAACTTATATAATCGCTCAATCTGCCATTAGACAGAGTATGAACTGTCCCTCTAACGATGGTGGATTCCGTTTTTATCTTTACCTTTACTTTCTGTTTTTCAATTTTCATTTGCATGGCTTTATAAAAAAAATTTTAATAATTCTTAAATTATATTATCAAAGGTGTTTTTTTTAGTCAATTAAATTCATATTAATATTTATAAATATTAAACCATTATGCCGTCTTAAAAATTATCTTAAAGAATTACTTAATTTGTATAGACAATGTATTGATATTATGCTAAATCAATACTATAATAACTGATAATTACTTATATTAACTTATATTAACCTAAAATTAATTCTTAAGGAGGACAGATGTATAAATGCCAGAATTGCGGAAACACCTATAAGTTTATCGGTACAGTAAAAGAAGAGGGAAATGCTTATATTTATCAAAATCCTGACAATAGAGACAGCGAAGATTCCCTTACCTGGGCTTTTTTAATCTCGGACGGAAGATGGAAAAGTTCACATAATATAATCAAATGTTTTTACTGCAAATCAACAGAAATAGCGTCAACGCAAATAACGGAAAACTAAACAGAATAGAATATTTATAGATAAGAATAATTATAAATTTAATTTATGATTATTCTTCGGTTATTCAGACAAGTTGTCTTCTTTTAATGCTTCCCTTACAAGATGGCTCGCCCTGAATAGCGCTTCAAATGAGGTGCCGGCATCTCCCCACCATCCTTCAAGAATGTTATAGGTCATTGTGCCTCTTCTAATGTACTCGTTATTAACATCAGTTATTTCAAGTTCCCCCCTATCTGAAGGTTTTAAAGTTCCGATTATATCGAATACATCGCTATCATACATGTAAAGGCCGATAACAGCGTAATTGCTTTTTGGTTTTTCTGGTTTTTCCTCAATATTTATTACTCTGCCATCTTTAATTTCCGCAACCCCGAATCTTTCCGGATAGCTGACCTCTTTTAAAAATATTTTTGCGCCTTTTTCCTGCTTTTCAAAATCCTTAACTGCACCGGAAATATTGCCTTCAATAATATTATCGCCAAGCATAACTACCATCTTATCTTTATCCACAAAGTTCTCGGTCAGTCTTAATGCATCTGCAATTCCGCCTTCGCCTTCCTGATAGTTGTAGCTTATCTCCTTGAGCCCAAACTCGCGGCCGTTTCCCAGAAGTCTTAAAAAATCACCTGCATTGCTGCCGCCGGTGACTATCATAATATCCTCCAACCCTGACTTTACGAGAGTCCTTAGAGGATAATATATCATCGGTTTATCATAAACCGGCAGCAGATGCTTGTTTGTGACTTTGGTACACGGCATTAGACGTGTTCCCAGTCCCCCTGCTAATATAACTCCCTTCATATATTAATATTCACTCTCCTTTATATGAATCTTTTTATTATATAAAAAACAAAAACTGCTACGGCCAGGCATACGCAATATATGGCAAATACATTTAAATTTCTTTTTTTAGTTATGTTAACAATAAACTTTATCGCGAATAATCCTGCAAGGTATGCCGAAAAAAAACCTGCAATAAGATTTTGCATAACGTTTGGCCCACCTCTGAAAATAACATCTGATGAATGATATATTTCAAATATAAATGACCCGAAAATAATCGGAACCGAGAGTAAAAATGAAAATCTGACTGCTTCACTTCTGTTGATGCCAAAAAATCTCGCAAAAGATATAGTTGCCCCCGATCTTGAAATTCCCGGTAAAATAGCCAGAGCCTGCCCTACTCCGGTTATTAAAGCTATAAAAAAACTATAATTTACCTTTCCGAAATAATTATTATTTACATCGATTTTACCGATAAGTCTTTCTTCTGTTTTTTCCTTATTTCCATCATCCTTATTTTCATAAGGATTTTTTTTATTTTCACCAGTATATTCTGCCTGCGCAAGGGTAGCCTCAATCTTTTTACCTCTGAGTTCACAAAGCCATAAAAATAATGCAGTAATAATTAGAAACACTGCAGTAATTACCGGGCTTGTAAATAAATTTTCTATATAATCATCCAGAAAAATGCCTGCAATCGCGGCCGGTATACTTGCCACTATTAAAAATATGCCCAGCCTAAAATTATTTGAATTTCTCTTATATTTTGTAAAGATACCCTGGATTAAAGCTTTTAATATACTGTATATTTCCCTGTAAAAAACGGTTACTACAGCAGCAAGTGTGGCAAAATGAACCATTACAGTAAAATAAAGCGGCGGATAATCCCAGTTAAAAAAATAAGGTAAAATAACAAGATGGCCAGAGCTGCTTATAGGGAAAAATTCAGTAATTCCCTGAATTATGCCTAAAATAATTGACTGTACTATATTCAACTTATATAATGGTTAAAATTCTTTTTTAAATAATTTATAATTAATTTTTAAATATAGCATAAAACAGCTAAAAACAAAAAATAGGCATTGAAATTTATATGGATCTCTCAAACTTTGCTAAATTTATATCACCAAGAATAGCAACTTTTTTTACGGCAATGATTCCCATCGGTGAACTAAGGGCATCAATTCCTATTGCACTTTCTGCCTATGGAATGGGCATTTTTGAAACTTATGTGATATCTGTACTTGGAAACATGGTACCCGCAATTGCTATACTATGGATTCTGGAGCCTGTATCCAGGTTCCTCATGAATAGATTTAAACTTTTTAATAGATTTTTCACCTGGCTTTTTAACTATACCAGGAAGAGACATTCAAAAAGATTTGAGAAATATGAAGGCTTTGCGCTGGTAACATTTGTGGGAATACCACTTCCATTTACTGGAGCTGTGACAGGTTCGCTTATTGCCTTTGTTTTCGGCATACCCCCAAAAAGAGCCCTGCTTCATGTTTTTATAGGTTTACTGATTGCTGGAATTATTGTAACCACAGTATATGAAACAGTAGGTTATGTAAGATTTATTATAGCCGGTTAAATATCTTTTAGAAAACTGGATAAATCATATAAATCAAACCACGTATTAAATATTTTCATCGTCTAATTTAAATAATATTACATATATTTGCTTTAAAAGACATCTGTAGCAGTTTTATATATAAAGTACAGTTTATTTACCGCTGACCATTATATCGTTTACCAACAATGAAGGACTTCCGACATACCCGCCTGCAGGGGTAAACCATAAATCATTTCCGACTTTTTTAATACTTTTACAAAAACTTAAAATATCGGTGGCTATGGTTACCTCCTTAACAGGATATTTTGGGCTGCCATTTTCTATCCATAACCCTTCGGCTCCCACACTTATCTGTCCGGAAATAGGATTAACTCCCGAATGAAGCCCTATTATATCTATTACATAAAAACCGCTTCCCATATCATTAAGAAGCTCATTAAAATCAGTATCAGATTGTTCCATGTAAAAGTTTGAAATACCTACCTCTGGTGTGGAACGATAAGAAGCTCTTACTGCATTACCGGTTGATAATGTTTTATCCTTTCTTGCAGTGTAAGTATTGTAAAGATAAGTTTTTAGATATCCTTTTTCAAATACACATGTTCTGCCCTTAATAATACCCTCACCATCGAACGGTCTGGAGGAAAGCCCATCGGGTAATGTTCCGTCATCAAATATATTTACTTCAGCTGAAAATATCTTCTCTCCAACTTTGCCTTCAAAAAGTGATTTCTTTTTCTGAACCGAATCTGCCGTAATACCGCCGGCTATAATGCTTAGAAATTGGGTGGAAACAACCGGGTCCAGAAGAAGATCTACTTTCTGTGATTTTATTTTTTTCCCGCCAAGGATTGAAACAGATCTATCAGCCACTTTATCTGCGATTTGATCTAACTCAAGATCAGCGGGAGTACGGCTACATCCGAAAAAGTCTCCGGTGGAAGTATCACTCCCTTTTTTTGAAATTGCATTAACATAAATCAAACATGAAGTTGTCTTATATTTGTCACAGAATCCTGCTGAATTTAAAATTGCTGTTTCATAAATACTGTCATTGTACGTAACGTTCTCTATGTCAATAATCCTTTTGTCTTTACTTTTAGTTAAAATCTCCAATTTTTTTGAAAGAGCAACCTTATCTTCTATATCATAATCCAGAAAATTTTCGTGAAATAATGACCTATCATCTATAAGTTTATTTTTTAAAATAATTTCCTCATCTTTCGGCAGGTAATTATATTCTTCTTTTCCCGTAATTTTACTATTGGATACAGCTTTCTGGATGCAGTCTTCTATACTGTTCTCTTCAAGTACGGTAGTATATGCGTATCCTATTGATTTATCCTTAAAAACCCTGATCCCTATGCCGATAGAATCTGAAAATGATAATGTTTCAATACTCCCTCTAAAAATTTCTATCTCATTTTCAACAGAACTTGCAGTAAAAATTTCGAATTCATCCACATTATGCATATTTATTTTGGAAGCAGCATTTTTACATATTTTTATTAACTGTCTTTCCCGTATCTTATATTTCTTGCCATTGTTCATGTTAACTTTTTGTTCCCCCTATGGTT
>CAZLME010000029.1:0-14366 GCA_964560595.1 uncultured Actinomycetota bacterium | reverse complement strand
AATTTATTCATTGTTTAGTTCATGTATTTGAAAATAAAAAAACACATAAAAAAGCTAAAAATAACAAATGTAATAATAAAGCCATAATGATTTTTTCTGACACAATTCATTTTAAAGATGATATATGGTCTTCTATAAACAGAGATAAAGCAAAGGAAGAATATAAAAAAGAAAATAGTTAATTTAATAATCCAAAAGAAATGATATGTGTCTGTCCAATGTGCCATAAAGTTATACATTATGGAAATGATGAGTCTTTGAAAATAAGATTGAATTTAAGAAACAATTAATTAGATTTAGAGGCTATTAGGCATTTTAGATTTCATGTCAATTAATTCAACTATTATTTGGTTCAAAATTTCACATCTTGGGGGAGCCAGCTTAGTACATTTTTAAAAATATTTATTAGTCTATATATTTATAAGTTATTTATAGTTTATACTCTCTCTCCCCAACCATTTTAAAACTTTCAACAATAAATATATTGGATAAAATTCATATTGATAAAACTTAATTTTACACTATAATTATAATACAATATTTATACTTTTATTTAAGGTATACAAATGAAGCAATGTTCTTCCTGTGGAACTCTTAATGTAGATACTTCAAAATTTTGCTCAAACTGCGCTAAAAAACTCCCTATCAAACTCATATGCCCATACTGCAAGAAAAATATAAAACCAACTGATAAATACTGCAATAACTGCGGTAAGAGTTTAAAGGAAGAAGCACCAAAGCAGCCGGATTATTCAAAAACAACTCAGAAGAAAAAACTAAGCAAAAGAGCAAGGATTACCCTGATTGCATCAGTCAGCTTCATAGGGTTTTTAATACTTGTTTTTCTCGGTCTTTTTTTATTTACTAATCTCTACCTTGCCAGGAAATACTCTTTGTCCTATGGCCCGGATGGTTCGTTCAGGCTGGTATCAGCCGGTAGTGGCCCTTCATTCGGCGAAATTGAGATTTCCTCAGAAATAGACAAGCAGACTTTTAAACCCCTGACAATTAAAGATGAGTTTGAAACGGGTTTCAGGGAAGTATTTGCCACAATATATGTCTCAGGTGTCAGTCTTGACGATGAGTTTTCTTTTAAATGGAAGGAAGCCGGAGCGGATGAATATATAATAGATTTTAAATTTAGATATTTTTTTACAGAGGGCTATATGCCAAACTACATTTCAGTACCTGAAGAAGAAAGTATAGAAAATTATAAAATATTTAACGAGCCGGGCGACTATATTGTTGAATTTTATCATAATGATGAGTTTATAGACGATGCAGGTTTTAAAGTGGTTGAAAGCAATGAAACAGCTTCACAGGAGGACACAGAATATAGTACTGCTGAAGATACCGTAGCTTTGAATACTGTAACTTCAGATATTGCTGAGGCTACTGACTCCTACGAAGGTATAGAAGAAGAGGTTCCTTCCGGATCATATTCCGAATTGTGGTTCGGTGACCTGCAGACCTGTGAGGACCTGGATAAAAATAATAATATGATAAACCCAGGGGTGGTTTTTGATTATGGTATCACTATGATATATGCAGTAATAGATGTCCGGGGGGCTACAAAAGAAGACGATTCGATGTTTAAATGGATAAGCGGAGCTACCGGTGATACCGTTTCAACATATTGGACAAAGTATTTTCCTGAAGCAGGAGAAGAATATTTTCATGATAAATGCTGTACTGGCATATTTGTGACAGAAGGCGCCAGACTTGAAGATCATGAGATTCTTGGAAAGCCGGGCAGCCATGTTGTAGAATTTTATCATAACGGAGAATTAATTGATTCGGTAATTTTTGAAATAAAGTAAGGATAATAAAAATGAAAAAGATTATAAAAATAATTTTAACAGCTATATTTATTTTTATGTTCTTATTGACAGCAGCAGGCTGTTTTGGTATGCCCACACTTGCAGAGACATATGTAGAACAGGAAAGTTATGAAGAAACATTTGATACGTGGTTTATTGAAAATTTGCTGTATTATTTACAATTAGAGGGGCTTAATGTTGGGGGTCATGAATTGAATACAGAGGATATTATCGAAATATCTGAAAAAGAGACAAGGAGAGAAGTACTGCAGGAGCATGATAATTTCTATGATTTTTTAAATATGGTTTATCACGAGGGGCCAAGCCCCAATTACTCTGCTGAGGATCTTTCTGTTTTCCAGGGTTTAGGTGAATATTCTGAGTATATTGAGGAAAGCAGTATAAATCTTAGGGAGACCGATGATAAAACATCTGAATCATCGGAACAGGAAAGCATCGAAACTGAGAATGCTGTTGAAGAACAGACTCAGGAAAATATATCTACATATCAGGAGCAGCTGGAAGAAGGTTGTATGTTGACAGTGAATGTGGATAATTCTACCAGTCAGGTCGATGGTTCTATTGACTTTGATCGTTATATCGGGGATGAGTACAGAACATCATCACTTGAATTTGATTCTACACTGGAGGATGACAATTCATTTGAGGCAATAGCTTCAGGAATGATATACAGTGATGGAGAACCTGTTGGAGACAGTGGGGGTATAGATGTGAAGGGAAAAATAAGTGATGACGGCGCAAGTATGTCCGGGACCATATATGATCCCATTCTTAAAAATACCTTTACATTTTTAGCTTTAAAAGTTTCTTCCATAAAAGATACAGCCCGTACAGACCTGCCAACCGGGATATGGAAATATCATGGTGTAATCGGAAGTCTCAGCCCGCCATGGAATCTAGATTTGACCATTAACTATGATACAGGGATTGTCAGCGGTTCCCATTATTATAAGGATAGTACCAGTGAAGTAAAAGGTAATATTGCAGGAACAATAGATTTAAAAACTGCAAAGATTACTGCATCAGGTAATGCCATTGTTACAGTAGAATATATAGCCATGGAACCAGAAGTGGAAACAGGAGAAGGAGAGTTACTTTTCAGCGGCCAGGTTATAAAAATGGGGCTGAGAGCAGAAGGAACTGTTTTGACTCAGGGCGAAGATCAGGATGAACATAACTGGTATGCTGATGCGGTAGGTAAGTAATTTAAATAGTGTTTTATTCATTTCTGATGATAAATGGTTATAATTAATAAATGTTAAATCATTTTGTACAGAAATATATATCTTCACTTTCAGGGAGTCCCATGTATTTAACTTTTTTATCTCCTAATTTTTTTACAAAATCATCTACTTTTACTGAAAATCCAGCCGCAATGAGAAAATCCCTATAATCTTTTCCATAACCTCTCACATGTTCTGCAAAACCATATATTTTTTCCCTGGCTTCAGGGGTTATAACTGCCGGATCTTCAAAGGTTAATTCACTAAGTATCGGGACTTGTAGTATCGCCCATCCTCCAGGTTTCAAAATCCTATAAATTTCACCCATCGCTTTTTTATGATCTGGAATATGCTCAAAAACATGATTACATATTATTACATCAAAAACATTATCATTCATTTTTATATCAGTTATGTCCATGTAAATCATAGCAAGAGTTGGATCAAGATCAGCGCTTAAATATTCTATAAATTCATTTTTTCTAATTCTATCGGATAATACAATTTCAGGAGCAACATGTAGGAGTTTCTTTTTAGGATTTATAAAGAAATTAGTATATTCTTCAAGGTAGAGCCATAAAAGCCTTTCTCTTTCAATAGAGCCACAAACAGGACAAAGTGCATCTGGCCTTGGACCAATTTTTATATGTGGTGGGAAATAATATGTGAAAAATTTTTTAATTTTACTATCACAGACAGGACAGAATTTTTCATTTCCATGAAAGATTTTTTTCTTTAAGTATTCCCTATGTTTGCCCGGGGTTATTTTTATAGTACCCTCAACTAAAAATCTTTTTAAATTTTTTATTGTATTAACCATCTTAATTCTTTTCTAATTATACCTTTTTTTAAATTTATTATTTACTTTATAATCTGGTTCGAAATTTCACTACCTGGGGGAGCCACTTTGGATATTTTCTTCTTTTTATAAGAAGCACCATACATCATATTACTCAAAATAGAAAAACTATGAGCATACTCCTCCCGATGGATTTAAAATATTGACGAAAATTTGATTCTCTATACCATTTCTTAAATATTTATTTAGCTCTGCTTCGTTATCTAATTATAAAAGGAATAGCAATAGCAATTGCACCAATAAAAACAACTACTAAAATGAAAAGATTGTATCTTATATTATAATTTAGCAGTAATGATAAGTCATAGTATTTATCTACATTTTGATCCTTATACATTTTTATTAGTCCATTAGTTAATTTAACCCTGGTCTGTTTTCCTTTAATAAGTCCTATTATTACTATAATGTTTACTACTATGACAAGGGCTACAATTATAAACATAACTAAAAATAAGCTTGTGTCTTTCCGCGAATCACCTGCCATTGCAGAGTTTATTCCTAAAGACAATAGGTTAAGTAAAATAGCGGTTATAATAAAAATGGTATCAGTACGGGTATTTTGTTGAATTTCCGAAACAAGGTGTTTATGGATTTGCTCAAGCATAGTGGGACTCCTCTCTTATAAAATATGCATATTATTTAAAGCTTTATTATTACAATATTATTATATATCTTAAAATTTAATTAAAAAATAGCATTAATTTATAGGATAAATTCAGGTAGAAAAATATCTTTATCAAAATTAATTATCTAAAGTTTTAACTTTGTCTAATATGTCCAGCCAAATTAAAAATCTATATTATTTAGTTAATAAATAAATTTTTCAAATCAGTTAATTCACTCAAAAATTAGTTCGAAATTTCATATGACAGGGTAGCCAGCAACATTTAATATCAATAAATCAAAAAACTGTTATTATTACTACTATATATGAATTTAAAAAATAATAATTTATAATAATTGTAATAATTTAATAATTAGGAGAATTTGTGAAATTTATAATAACTATATTTCAAGATGAAGATGGCATTTACATCGCAGAATGCCCTTCTATTCCGGGTTGTATAAGTCAAGGAAAATCTGAAAAAGAGGCAGAAAAAAACATACAGGATGCAATAAAAGATTGCATGGAAGTAAGAGCAGTAAAAGGTATGCCTTTAACTATTTCAACACGCCAGGTAGAGGTAAAAGTCTAATGCCACAGGTTCCACTTCTAAAACCTGGGGATGTTATAAAAATATTTAAAAAGTTTGGCTGGGATGTGGCAAGAAGTAGAGGAAGTCATATAATCCTTATAAAAGAAGGAAATATTGCTACATTATCTATCCCGAATCATTCTGAAGTTGCTAGAGGAACCTTGAGGGCATTGATTGATAAATCTGGTTTAACAGTTGAGGAATTTTTAAATGAGTTATAAATTTGTTTAAAATTTCTGTAACACTCCCCAAAAAATATTTGCTTTTATTAATTAATTTTATCTATTATATAAAAAATTCTTTCAAATCAATTATTATTTTAAAAATCTGGTTCGAAATTCATTATTTTTTAGGTATAAACCTTCCGGAAAAAGTATCTCTTGGAATTTTCTTTTATGAATGATTACTATTTTTTTAAAAAACATATATTATAATTGGTTTATATAGCTTTCCAATCCTACTCTTTTAAATGGTAAATTGTTTAGCTAAAATTGCGGGAATTAGGAGAATAATTACTTTCCGGAGAAAGGATGTGGATTAAGTGGCAGGAGGATTTAAAGGAGGCATGGGAGGATTTGGTGGTGGACGTTTTCATTACAGTGAAACAACGGAGAAACCGAACATTTCCAGGTCGATGCTTGCCAGAATTGCAAAATATTTTTTACCTTACTGGAAACTTCTCATTTTACTGACTATTTCGATAATATTAACTTCTGTACTGGGTCTTTTACCTGCTGTTTTGATAAAAAACATAATCGATATTGCATTACCTCAAAAAAATATACAACTATTAATAATCCTTATAGTTTCTTCTTTTGCTGCAGTTTTATTTAGTGGAATTGTTTCTGTAGGCCAAAACTACCTCAACAGCTGGATTGCCAAATATATCATGTACGACATTCGAAATTCCATGTTCAATCATTTACAACATATGGCAATCCGTTTCTTTTCAAATGTCAAAACCGGTGAAATAACTTCTCTGATGAATAATGATATAGGCGGAATAGAATCCATATTTTCTGGCACTTTTGTACAGATTCTTCAAAACGTTTTCATTTTTGTGATAACTGCCGCAACAATGTTTTATACTAATTGGAAACTTGCAATTGCAGCAATGTTTATTCTACCTTTGTTTATTATCCCGACAAGAAAAGTAGGCAAAGTCCGTTGGAAAATTGCTGCCCAGACTCAGGAAAAATTAGCGGATTTAAATAATATAATACATGAAACATTAAGCATCAGCGGCACGATGCTTATAAAACTTTTTACCAAAGAGAAACATCAGAAAGAAAAGTTTAAAAATGTTAACGATGATGTAACAAAGCTCCAAATCAAAGAATCCCTTGCGGGACGCTGGTTTTTTTATGGTTATCTCCACTGTTGTTTCAATTGGGCCTATGATTATTTATCTTATTGGCGGGTTGATGTTGATAAGATATAGTGATATTACTGTCGGTAGTATCGTGATGTTTGTTGCATTGCTTGGAAGACTTTATGCTCCTGTTACTTCATTTGCAAATATAAGTGTGGATATAACACGTTCACTTGCACTTTTTGAACGGATATTTAAGTATTTTGAAATGAAGCAGGAAATTACAGATAAGCCTGGAGCGGCAAACTTAAAGCAGGTTGATGGATTCATAAAATTTAATAATGTCTATTTCTCATACGATGGGAAAATACAAACCCTCAAAAGTATTAATATGGATATAAAATCAGGGCAAATAGTTGCTTTTGTCGGTCCCAGCGGAGCCGGAAAAACAACAATAACATATCTGTTGCCCCGGTTTTATAATGTGAATTCAGGCTCAATCACTATTGATGGGCAAGATATAAGGAACATAACCATCGAATCATTACGTAAACAGATAGGAATGGTGACTCAGGATACTTACCTGTTTAACGACTCTATACGTCAAAATCTGCTGTTTTCAAACCCTAATGCTACAGAAGATGAGGTTTTCAATGTGTGTAAAACCGCAAACATACATGATTTTATAACCACGTTGCCCGAGGGTTATGAAACCATTGTGGGAGATAGGGGGATAAAACTTTCGGGGGGAGAAAAGCAAAGAATTGCAATAGCCCGCGTGCTGCTTAAAAACCCCAGGATCGTGATTCTTGATGAAGCCACATCTGCACTGGATTCCGTGTCTGAATCACTTATACAATCAGCTATTGAGCCGCTGCTCAAAGGGCGGACAAGCCTGGTTATTGCCCACAGGCTTTCAACAATCATGGCTGCAGACTGCATTTATGTTGTTGAAGATGGATGTATTGTCGAGCAGGGGACCAATAAACAGCTTCTGCTATTAAATGGAGCATACAAAAATTTATACGATAAACAATTTAAAAATAATAAAACTTAAAAGTAACCAGGGAAAAAGCCTTCTCTTTACCTAAATAATTAAAAGCAGTGGTATACATAGTGCTATGTCAATAATTATTTTATTGATATTATAAATTTTTAGATTTATTATATTTTTTATTATTAATAGCGAGCTATAAAACTATGGAAAATCTTGAAGAATTAATAGCACCATGCGGTATGAATTGTGCCCTTTGTTCCAGTTATTTAGCAAAGAAAAATAATATAAAAGAAAAAGGTGTAAAGATGTCTTACTGCGCAGGATGCCGCCTGCGGGATAAAAAATGTGCTTTTATAAAGAAAAACTGCCCGCTTTTATTAAATAATAAAATAAAATACTGTTATGAATGCGATAAATTTCCCTGCGAGAAGCTAAAAGCCTTAGATGAACGCTACCGTAAGAAATTCAGGATGAGTATGATTAATAATTTAAATTTAATTAAAGAAAAAGGTATCAAGAAGCTTTTATTATCAGAAAAGAAAAAATGGCAGTGCCCGAAATGTGGTGAGTTTATATGCTGCCATAATGGGCTTTGTTTTAAATGTGTCCTTGAAAAAATACGCAATATGGAAAATAAATATCGCTGGGAAGAGGAATGAAATCTAAATACCGCCGTGATGCCGTTTATGGCTCTTTTATGATTGCTTCATCCCTGGTGAATTCTTCATAGATGCCAATATGTCCCCAGAAATCTTCCACACATAGCCCATCTATCTGGCCGCTTTCCTTGCCCTCTATGATTATTTTCACCTTATCTATTTCTTCAAATTCTGTCAGTGTATTAACAATAGAGGAAATAGCCAGTACTTCAGTTGTTGAACTGTGAGGTATTTCCTCAAAGTTTGTTATAATTTCTTTGCTGAAGTCCACGACAGCGGTGCCATCGGATAATTTTACCGAATTGACTTTAACATTGGAAGGAATCGTGGGGTAAAGTTCACTGCTCTCCGGACCTTTAATCAGTTCTTCAAGTACGCTTTTATAAAGATCATTACCCGGGGTGATTTCCCTGGTTTCTTTTACAAGATAAAATTCTGTGTCAGAAGAATAGGCAAAGTATAAAGAAACACTGCGTGTGCAGGAACCCAGTGAAATCACAAAAAATACAATTAATATTGATATGGCGCCTAAAAAGAAAAACCTGATTGATTTATTTTTTTTCATTTTACCTATGCAGTACCCTTAAATATTTATTTTTTAGTTAACCTTTTATATCTTAGTCAATTCTATATAGGGTAAGGGAAAAAAACAATATACAAATCTATTAATATGAAAAAATTTAAAATTTTGGCTTTTCAGATAATGTTATTTCGGATAGTATTATTATATTAATTTTAATATCGGGGAGCATTAATTAGAAATTGTAATACAATTTTTACTTTTAAAAGATAATCATTAATACTTTCAATAAATCTTAAAAGTTCATGGGGCAAAATAAAATGAGCAATAAAGCTTTACTGGTAATAAATATGTTAAATGATTTTGTACTTGATGGTGCACCTCTTAAAGTTCCTAAAATTGAGAAAATTATAGAACCTATAAAAAGAGAAATCGGAAAGGCGAGAAGCGAGGGTTATCAGGTAATATACATATGTGACAGGCATGAAGAAAATGACAGAGAGTTTGAGTTGCTTCCTCCCCATGCCGTGGAAGGCACAGAAGGATCAAAAATAATAGAGGATTTAAAACCCGAGGGTACTGACATAATTGTAAGGAAAAGTACTTTTTCAGGATTTTACAATACAGACCTGGATGAAATATTAAAAAAATTATTGATAGAGAAATTAATAGTTGCCGGTAATGTAACCAATATATGTATCCTTTATACAGTAGCGGATGCTGTAATGAGGGGTTATAAGGTTGATGTAGTAAAGGATGCCGTAGCAGGTATTGATGAAAAAGAACACGAATCTGCGCTGGAACAGATGAAAAATGTGCTTAAAGTAAATATAATCTAAGGGAAATAAAAGGGGATTTAATGGGTGTAAAATTTTTTTTGATAAGACACGGCCAGACATTATTGAATGAAGAGGGGAGATACCAGGGGGATAAAGATATCAATCTGACCTCGCTGGGTATCCACCAGGCAAAACTTGCGGCCAGGTATCTGTCAAAAGTAAATATCTCTAAAATTTACAGCAGCCCGCTTAAACGCGCCCTGGATACCGCAAATATCGTAAAAAAAAGTAAAGATTCCGATGTTGCAATAAGAGATAACTTAAGGGAAATAAGTTTCGGAAAATGGGAAGGAATGAAATTTGATAAAATAAATGAGGAATTTCATGATGATTATCAGAGCTGGCTCAAGGATCCGTATAATAATTCACCCACGGGAGGAGAGAGTTTTGAAGATGTCCAGCAAAGAGCGGTAACTGAAATCAATAATATAATCAATGAAAACGAAGATAAAAGCAATGTTGCTGTTATAACTCACGGCGGAGTGATACTTTCACTTTTAATTTACTGGCTTGAAATGCCAGTATCCAGATGGGGCTCTATCATCCAGGGGGAATGTGCAATAAATGTAGTGGTTGTACACAAAGGTTTCCCTTATATTTTGTCAATTAACTATACCGGCCATCTTAAACCTCTATACGATGAAAGGGAAGATAAGATTATAGAAATTTACAGCAGGTTGAGGGATAAAAAATAAATTAAACTGCTGCAAATAAAAAAAATAATAAATTATAATTAAAAAGAACTTAAAAGTAGGTGTTTTGTGAATGGAAGATAATACAAGAACTCTGGAAATCGCTACAGGCAGTATTGTTAAAAATCTTTTAGATAACTGGCTTAATATCATAATAGTAATAGTTGCTCTACTGGTTATAATACTTATAGTTAAAATTATTACAAAGCGAATAAGGAAACTGGTTGATAAAAATATAAGTGACGAAAAAATCCTTATCAAGAAACGCACCTTTACTCTTACGAGTGTTATATCCAATTTAATAATTGTAGTTTCAACAGTAATTGCGCTGCTTATAATTGGCGACCAGGTCGGAATACCTGTTACTCCCTTGCTTGCAGGTGCAGGGGTTGCCGGTATTGTAATTGGATTTGGAGCTCAGAGCCTTATAAAGGATTTGATAAATGGGACGTTTATCTTGCTGGAACAGTGGTATCAGGTAAATGATATTATAACAGTGGGAGATACTTCAGGAACTGTGGAAAAGTTTAACTTAAGAACTACTGCAATAAGAGATATGGAAGGGACTTTGCATTTTATACCTAATGGAGAGATTGCAAAGTTAAGTAACCGTACCCATACATGGTCAGGAGCTGTAGTAAATGTTAGCGTGCATTACAATGAGAATATCGATAGAGTGGTGGAAGTCCTGGAAGAAGTATTTGATGAACTGATGGCAGACAAAAAATACAGACGTTCTATATTGGAGAGGCCTGCTATCCTTGGGGACGGTGGTGTGAGTGAACTGGGAGATTCTGCAGTAATATTTACCGTTATCTGCAGGGTAAAGCCTGCCGAGCAGTGGACCATTGGAAGACAGTTAAGAAAAAGAATAAAAAATAAATTTGATCTGGCAGGAATTGAGATCCCTTATCCCTGTACCAATGTGTATATAAGAAATAAGGATGTGTAAGAAGGGTTAAATTAAATTCTTTCTCAAAGTTTTATTGTCTAAATAAAGTAAAGATATTTAAGAATAATTATATCGTTGCATAAATAATAACATACTGCATAATAATCATTGATTACAATATTAATTATTGAATTAATTATTGATTATTAGTTCTAAATGTTATAATATCCCTAATGATAATATAGGTAAAAAATTAAAGTTTTTTTATCTTAATATCTTTCTGTTCTACTTAATAATGGTAGAACCTAATTATTAAAATTAGTCCACAGGAGGATTAAAAGATTGAGAAATTATGAATTGGTGGTCATATTTGACCCGACCCTTGAAGAAGAAGCTTTAGAAAAAGAATTATCCAAGATTACCTCATTAATTGAGAAAGAGAAATGCATAGTTTCTAATGTTAATAAGTGGGGAATCCGCAGGCTGGCTTATCCCATCAAGAAACAGGAAAGTGGTTACTACCTTGTAATTTATTTTGAAGGAAATAAAGAAATTATTTCAGAGCTGGACAGAATAAATAAAATCAATGAGAAAATACTGCGTCATTTGGTTGTAAAAAGCGATGAATCTTAAGTGACTATAAAAAATCAAAAGAAGGTGGGTATCAATGGCTTTTGGTGTTAATAATATAACAATTTTAGGAAATCTGACAAGAGACCCTGAGCTCAGGTTTACCCCGAATGGAACTGCAGTAGCAAGTTTCGGACTTGCAGCAAACAGGAATATTAAGAATAAAACTTCCGGTGAATGGGAAACCCAGGTTGATTTCTTTAATGTTACTGCATGGTATAAGCTGGCAGAAAATTGTGCTGAAAGTCTTAGCAAGGGAGATAGGGTCCTAGTTTCAGGCAGGCTTTCACAGGATAGCTGGGAAAGTAAAGAAGGACAGAAAAGATCAACAGTAAGGATTATTGCGAATGTTGTAGCTCCAAGTCTTGAGTTTGCTTCCTGTAAACTGGAGAAAAACCCGCGTGCAGAAGAAGGTGTTTCAGCCGGTAATACTCAAAATGGCGGCAGCATAGAAGAAGTTGACTTTAGTGATGAGGATATACCATTCTAAATATGTTGTGTAATTTAAATCTAAATAAAAAAGGAGAAATATTAATTGGCCAGAAAAAATAAAAATATTAAAAACGAAAAAACTTCGAGAAGTGCAAACGGTTCTGCAACCGGCTTGAGGCAGAGAAGAAGATTTTGTTATTTCTGCAGGGAGAATATTGAGAATATTGATTATAAGAATGCCAGCCTGCTTGAAAAGTTTATTTCCGATAAAGGAAAGATAAGACCAAAGAGATCTACCGGGAATTGTGTACAGCATCAGAAAAAGATAGCGATGGCCATCAAAAGAGCAAGGATTATTGCCCTTATACCTTACTTTAAAAGATAATATGCCCTTTGAAAATTTAAAAAGAAATAAAATTGATAGGTTAAATCTGGCATTACTTACTTTGTTTACTTTCTTGTCCCTGGCTTTTGCAGTGTTTATACCGTTCTTTGGGGTAGCGGGGATAATATTGCTGCCTGTTCCGTCTACTATTCTTATTATTGGCGGAAGAATAAGAGATGGTATTATCTGCGCTGTCATAGCCTGTACTGCAGTTGCATTGATTTATTCTGACTTTGTGTTAATGACGATTATGGCAATTTTAATAGTAGCGATATCTTTTCTTTATAAAAATTCTATTAGTAAAGATAAAAGTAAATTATTTATAATAAGCAGTATTTTTTCCGTATTTTGTGGAGCAGTAGTATTGTACTTTATAATAAACTCGGCAGTCTACAGAGTTAATTACATAAGCGAGTTTATTAAAAGTTACAATAGTAGTATTGATTGGACGATTAATCTGGTGTTCGGAGATGAATTTATTTCAAAATATTCAAGTTTGTTCTTTATCGATGATTTGCAGCTTAGAAGTATGCTGGAACAGTGGAGAAATATTTTAGAATTTATACCCTATATTATCCCGGGGATTTTAATATTTATTTTTTCTTTTATAAGTGTCATTAATTACGCAATAACCAGTAGATTGCTTATAAAATTTAATATTAATATAAGGCCATTTATATCTTTTAAAGACTGGGATATTCCCTGGTATTACTGCTGGGGTATGATTCTGTCACTGGTACTGATACTTATACCTTATGGCGGGCAGAATTTAAATAAAATACTGGATATTGCAGGATTTAATTTGCTGGCTATTTTTGGGCCGCTATATCTGATCCTAGGAGTTTCGGTAATATGGGGATTAATGGAAAAATTTAAAGTGCCGCCTGTATGGAAAATAGGTATATTTATATTACTGGGTTTATTTTCAGGAATTACAATATTAATCCTGCTTTTTATAGGATTAATTGACATATGGATTAATTTTAGGAGGCTGGAGAGAAGACAGTTAGTTTAGTTTTAAGCAGAAGATAGATAAGATAGGAGGAGAATTTGAAAGTTATACTTACTAAATATCACGAGAAACTCGGGGATATCGGAGATGAGGTAGAAGTAAAAAACGGATATGCAAATAACTATCTGATACCAAACGATATGGCAGTGCCTGTTACCAGAGGCAACAGGAACCAGATAAAGCTTGTAAAACAGTCAGCTATAAAAGTTGAGGCAAAAAATATAAAAGAGGCAGAAGAGCTTGCCAAAGGATTTGAAGGACTTCAGATTGCCTTTGTTGTAAAAACCGGTGAAGAAGGAAAACTTTATGGTTCCATAACAAATAAAGATATTGCAGAAAAAATTTTTGAGGAAAAGAAGATAGAGATTGACAGGAAAAAAATTGACCTTGAGGAACATATAAAAGAATTAGGGGAATATGATATAGAATTAAAATTATATAAAGAAGTTAAGACTGCTATAAAGGTAAAAGTAGAACCGGATGAGGAATCAAGGGAACTGATTGAAGCATATAAAGCGGAAAAAGAAAAAGCGGATAAGACGGAAGAGGAAGAAAAAAATAAAGCTGATGCTGGGGAAGAAGAAGGTAAAAAAAGGAAAGAAGATGTTAAAGACAGCGAAAATCCGGATAAGATAGAAAAAAAAGAAAAGAAAGAAACAAAAGCAAAATCTAAACCAAAAGATAAAGAAAAATAATTCATGCAAGAACAAATCAAAAAAGAAAGAGAGCTTTCCCCTCTTGATACAAGCAGATTGGAGCGTATACCTCCGTATAATATAGAAGCTGAAGAGTCTTTGCTGGGTTCTATGTTGATTTCGAGGGATACTATAGTATCGATTATTGAATTAGTAACAGCTGAAGATTTTTACAGAAAATC
>CAZLME010000028.1:0-14591 GCA_964560595.1 uncultured Actinomycetota bacterium | reverse complement strand
GTACAGGAGGCAGTCTATAATTATTTCCTGGCTCTCCACTCTTTACTATCGGTATTTTTAACTGTCCTTCTAAAGATTTAACCATGTCGGGACTTTTTATAAATTGTTCCGATATACCACTCTTCTCTCTTGATACCCTATCAGTGTGGTCAATAACTTCTATTTTTTTAAAGACCGCTTCTTTTTTATTATCATATATTTTATTTCCATCTCCTCCGGTTTCTTCCAATATTTCATTTTCTTTTGTCAAACTTCTTTCTCTTAATGAATTTATCACCGATTTTATTTTTATATTTTTAAAAAAATATATTATTTTTTTACCAATTTCTATCAGGGAGATCTTGGTTATTATTAATATTGATATAAATACCAATACTCCCAGTACTACTATAGCGCCGGCGCTGCTGAAAAGTCTGAACAACCCATAAAATATCCCTGTTCCTATAATTCCCCCTCTGATTTTCATAAGAGGTTCATCAAAAAAACCTGCGTTATTAAAATTATTACCAAGTATCCCCAGAATTGATAAAAACAGCAGCAAAAATCCCCAGCCAAAAGTTGAGGGTAAAAAACGTATCCTTCTAAAGAAAAAACTAAAACCCCAGATAACAAGCATAAAAGGTACCAAATATTTACCAATGCCAAAAGCGAGAGATAGAAAATTATTTATTTTTTCATTTACTAAACCAGAATTAGATAAACCAAATACACTGATAAAAAATAAAACTGCAAACATTATTATCAAAACACCGTATACTTCAGTTCTCCTTTTAATATATCTTCTTCTTTCTCTGGGAGCACTTGTCCTGTAATTTTTCACACCTTTTATTGTTTTATTTCTTTTATTTTTATTTTTATTTATTGCCATTTTTTAGGGATTTAGATCCTGATTAATAATCAATTAATTTTTATAAGGACTTA
The DNA here is from genome assembly GCA_964560595.1 of uncultured Actinomycetota bacterium. Taxonomy (GTDB): domain Bacteria; phylum Actinomycetota; class Humimicrobiia; order Humimicrobiales; family Humimicrobiaceae; genus JAQVEM01. The sequence goes on along the minus strand of CAZLME010000028.1, from coordinate 13,670 downwards.
CGACTTTTGTTATTATTATAGGTCTTATTCTTGCATTTTTAAAAATAAATTTTTCCACTTTATCATTAATAAGATTTTCAATCATATTTTTACCCGTAATATTGTCAGCAAAACAATTTTTTATGGTATCTACCACAATATTCTTTGCTTTATCAATAATTTCTTTTAAATCCTTAATATATACCGTCCCCTTCATAGTAAAGTCAGGTTCACATAAGATATTCTTTTTTACGTAATCAATGCCCACAACTACAAATATCAAACCATTTGTCGACAGCATCTTTCTGTCTTTTAGAACCATATCCTCTATGTTTCCCATACCGACACCATCTATATAAATAGTCTGTGGGTTTAAATTTTTGGAAACTCTGCAAAGACTCGTATTCATTTTAATTATATCTCCATCTTCTGCAATTATGATATTATCTTCACTTATTCCCATTGATTTTGCTATCTGTGAATTCTGCACTTTATGTTTATTCTCTCCATGTATTGGAATAAAATATTTAGGGTTGGTAAGATTTATCATAATTTTTATTTCTTCACGCGCGGCATGACCGGATACATGGACACCGGCAATAGACTCGTAAAAAACATCTGCTCCCTGCTTTATTAATCTGTTAATAGTATTGGATACAGCTCTTTCATTTCCGGGAATCGGGGAAGCCGAAATTATTACCATATCTCCTTTCATAATGTTTACTCTTTTATGCTCTCCCAATGCCATCCGGTTTAAAGCTGAAAGCGGCTCACCCTGGCTCCCGGTGGCAAGTATTACTATTTTATCTAATGAAAAATCATCAATTTTGGTTATTGGAATTAATGTTTCTTCAGGAATTTTCAGGTAACCCAGCTCGGAAGAAACTCTTATAGTTTTTAGAATTGATTTTCCGGAAATAGCAACTTTCTTGCCTGATTTATTGGCAACATCCAGAACCTGCTGTATTCTATGTATATGAGAAGAAAAAGTAGCAACAATAATTCTCTTGTGGGCACTCTCAAATTTTTCAAGCAGTGTTTTTCCTACATCCTTTTCAGGAAGGGTGTATCCTATCTCTTCAGCATTGGTACTATCACATAAAAGTGCCAGGACTCCTTTCATACCGGCTCCTGCAATCTTTGAAAATTGAGTAACTTTTTTATCAATAGGAGTAAGATCGAACTTAAAATCACCCGTATGGACTATAGTGCCAATATCTGTTTTTATAATTAATCCTACACCATCTGGTATGCTATGATTAACCCTGAAAAATTCTATATGAAACGGCCCGATATTCATGGGCTTGTCAGGATCTATCTCATTATATTTTACTTTAATTCCACTCTGAGAATTATCAAATTTTACTTTTATCAGGCCTATGGTAAGCTTTGTTGCAAATACAGGTACATTTATTTCTTTAAATAAAAATGGGATACCGCCGATATGGTCCTCGTGGCCATGTGTAATTATTAGTGCTTTTATTTTATCTTTATTTTTTTTAACATATGAAAAGTCCGGTATTATAAAATCAACCCCGGGCATATCATCATCCGGAAACATTAATCCACAATCAATAATAATGATCTGATTATCTTTTTCAAAGACCATCATATTCTTTCCGATACCGTTCAACCCCCCAAGTGGAATTAATTTTAAGCTAGTTTTTTTTGTCATGGTCTTTTATATGCAAAACTTCACCTTCTATCTACCTAAATTATTTTATACTTTCTTAAAATCTCCTTAAAGATTTCAAGCTCACCTTCTTCCATACTGCACAACGGCAGTCTGCAGGGGCCGACATTAATACCTTTCAAATTCAATGCTTCTTTAATGGGCACCGGATTTGAAGCTATAAAAATTCCATGGAAAATATCAAGCAATTCCAGGTGTATTTTAGCTGCCCTGCTAAAATCCCCTTTTTTAAAACTGGATATCATTTCTTTTATTTCTCTGCATACTATATGCGAAGCAACACTTATTATTCCATATCCGCCCAGTGATAGTATGGTTAATGTATCACCGTCATTACCGCTGTATACAAGAAAATCCGGATTACTGTCCCTTATTATTTCCGAAATTTGCCTTATATCACCACTTGCTTCTTTCACACCACAGATATTATCAATTTTTGATAGCTCTACACAGGTTTTTGAACTTATATTAGATACTGTTCTTGACGGAACATTATATAAAATTATAGGAATCTTTACTTCAGCAGCAATTGCTTCAAAATGCTTAAAGATGCCCCGCTGTGAAGGCCTGTTATAATAAGGTGCAACCAGCAGCAGGCAATCCACTCCTATTTTTTCTGCTTCTTTTGATAGTTCTATGGAATGTCTTGTATCATTTGAACCGGTTCCGGCAATAATTTTAAATTTATCTCCGAAATTATCCTTTGCAAATCTAAATAATTCTATTTTTTCCTCATCATTAAGAGTTGAACATTCTCCTGTGGAACCGGATAGTACAATCCCGTCACTCCCCTCATTTACAAGATACTGCATCAACTTGCTGCATGATTCAAAATCCAGTTTATAATTTTTATTAAACGGTGTAACCATTGCTGTGATTACCTCACCCATATCAACCATATAACCCTCCTTGAATAAATAGTTTCTTTAAATATCTATCAGCTTATCCAATCCAAAAGTATAATTCGTAAGTTTATCCATATTCTTTATGGCAAGGATAACTCCGGGGTAAAACGATGACCTGTCCAGACTGTCATGTCTTATCGAAAGTGTCTGTCCCCTTGTCCCAAAAATAATATTTTGATGCGCCAGAAGTCCGGGCAGTCTTACACTATGAACATGAATACCGCTTATAAAACCACCCCTGCATCCTTCTATATTTTCATTCTCGCTTTCTTTTAACCGTGATTTATTAAAATTACTGCACCTGCCTATTTCTTCCGCTGAAAATACAGAAGTTCCTGAAGGAGCATCCTTCTTTTTATCATGATGTAATTCTATTATTTCACAATTATCAAAATATTTTGATATAATTTTAGAGATTTTAATCATAATCACTGCTCCAATTGAAAAATTAGGGACTATGAGAGTTTTACTTCTTGCTTTTAGAGCCTTTCTTTCAATATTTGCCAGATCATCTTTATCCAGGCCGGTGGTTCCTACTATTATATTTATATTGTTATCAATGGCCCAGTTTATATTCTTATTAGCCGCATCAGAATTTGTAAAATCGATAATAATTTCCGGATTTAATTCTTTAATATCATCGTATGAATCGTATATTCTATAACCCGTTTTCTCTCCAATTAAAAACTCTCCTATATCGATCCCCACATTTTTAATATCAAGACCTCCTACCAGTTTAATTCCTCCTTCCCTTATTAATTCTCTGGAAATCGAAGTCCCCATTTCACCGCAAATCCCGAACATCACTATTTTTTTCATATTTGCCTGCCTTGATTTATTTTTCCCATCATCACTAAACTCATTCTATCTAAATTAAAATATCTATCGGCAATATCGTCTAAATCACTTTTTTTTACATTATCTATTTTCTTTAATATCTTATTAATAGTCAAAACATTTTTATCAAAAAGTAAACCTTTACCCAATCTAAACATTCTTGAACTTATATCTTCAACGCTTAATACAATATTACCCTTTAAATTTTCCCTTGCTATTGAAAGTTCTGCTTCTTTTATTCCATATCTGGCAATATTTTTTATTTCATTTTTAATAAGTTCCAGGATCCTATCAGTATTTTTAGGCGATGAAGCCGCATATATTAAAATTATTCCAGTATCCATATATTGAACATTACTGCTAAAAATTGAATATGCCAGACCTTCATCTTCTCTTATTTTTTGAAATAATCTACTGCTCATGCTTCCGCCTAAAAGGTTTGTAAATATTGAAATCGGATATTTATCCCTACTATCACGCCTGCAGCCCAGACAACCAAAACACATATGAATCGAATTGGTCTTACTGCTTGGTATTTTTCTTATGCTGCTTTTCTGAACAGGTTCCTGTTTGTTAAAGTTCTGTACCCGCTTCTGATTCTTAATATTACCTATATTTTTTTTAACAATGTCTACTAAATTTTTATGCTTCACATTTCCAGCTGCGGAAATAACAACATTGCTTATATTAAATTCATCCTTAAAGTACTGGAGCATATTAGTTTTTTTCATTTTTTTAAGTGATTTTTTCGTACCCAGAATCGGCAGGCTTAAAGGATGGCTGTTAAGAACTGATTCATAAAAGTAATTCATAATATTTTCGGAAGGGCTGTCTTCTATCATTTTTATTTCTTCAATTATTACTTTTTTTTCAGTTCTTATATGCTCGGTCAGAAAAGATGGATTTGTAAGTATATCAAATAATAATTCTATACAGTTATCCAGATAGGTGTCTATAAAATCCGCATATATGCAGCAATTCTCCTTATCGGTAAATGCATTATATTCGGCGCCAACTGAATCAAATCCAATAGCTATATCTCTGTAGCTCCTTTTTTTTGTACCTTTAAAAATAAGATGTTCTATAAGGTGGGTAATTCCGCTGATATTTTCATTCTCATTTCTGGATCCAGCCGCTACCCAGAAACCTGATGATATGGACCTGAAATGGGGTATATATTCACTAATTATCTTTATACCATTATTTAATTCAGTTATCTCATACTGATCAAATTTTACGCTGCTAGATGATACTATTTTTTATTAACCTCGCTAATAAAATATTCAGATGTCAGTTCTTTCCAGCCCTATTTTCCTGGTCCTGGGATCAATATTATCAACCTTAACCCCTATTTTTTCACCAATCTTCAGATAATCTTTGACATCTTTAATTCTTTCATTTGCAACTTTTGATATATGCAAAAGTCCGTCAACTCCCGGAATCAGATTTATAAAAGCTCCATAACTTGTTATGCCTACAACAGTTCCCAGAAATTCTTCTCCTATTTTTATATCCTCTATACTTCTTAGCATCCCCTCTATTCTTTTCCTTGCCATTTCAATATTAGTATCATTTGAGGAAGTAATAGAAACAATGCCTTCTCCGTTATGGTCACTTATATCAATCTCGTCCAGGTCAAATTCTTCTTTTATATTTTTAACATTCTTTCCACCAGGACCTATAATTTCACCAATTTTTTCTTTCGGTATTTTAAAGGTAGTTATTTTCGGCGCACATTTGGATAAACTTTCCCTGGGTTCAGGGATAACTTCCAGCATCTTTTCCAGTATATATAATCTACCCTCATGTGCTTTTTTAAGAATTTTCTCTATAATATCCAGACTGACACCTTTTATTTTCATATCCATCTGAAGTGCTGTAATACCTTTCTTTGTTCCCGCAACTTTAAAATCCATATCACCGTAAAAATCTTCTATGCCCTGGATATCCTTTAATATTACATAATCGTCTTCTCCCTCATTCTTAATCAATCCCATAGCTATACCTGAAACCGGATTAAGTATGGGAACTCCCGCATCCATTAGAGCCAGTGTGCTTCCGCATACACTTGCCATTGAAGTTGACCCATTAGATTCCAGAATTTCAGATACCAGCCTTAATACATATGGAAATTTCTCTTCATCAGGAATCATGGGTCTTAAAGCCTTTTCAGCCAGTGCTCCATGACCGATATCTCTTCTCCTTGGCCCTCTCAGCGGCCAGGTTTCTCCTACGCTAAAAGGAGGAAAATTATAATGATGAATATATCTCTTAAATTCTTCTTTTCCAAGACTGTCTATTTTCTGTGCTTCTCTTATTGAACCCAGAGCCAATATTGTAAGGGCCTGAGTTTTTCCCCTGGTAAAAAGTCCTATACCATGAGTCGTATCCGGAAATAAACCTACTTCACAATTTATATCTCTTATTTCATCCGGTTTTCTTCCGTCCGGTCTTACTCCTTTTTCTATAATTAACTTTCTTACCAGTTCTCTTTCAAGCTTCTTGAAACTTACATCTATGCTTTCCTTTTCTTCAGGGAAATCCTTTTTTAGTTCTTTTGCAATCTCTTCTTTTAAAGTTGAGACTCTATCCTGGAAAAATCCTTTTTCGGTATTATCAAGTAGGATTTTCTTTTCTTCATCTTCCGAATATTTCATAACTGTGTCAAGAATTTCCTGGATCTTATCTTCTGCAAGCTCTCTAATCTTCTTTTCAACATCCTTATTCAATACAAAATTATCTGTCTCTTTTTTATCTTTACCTGCTATTTTTCTAAATTCCTTCTGGAAGCTTACAATTTTTTTTATTTCACTTTGTGCTCTTTCCATAGCTTCAAGCACTATTTCTTCAGGGGCTTCTTTGCCGCCTGCTTCAACCATTAATATTGCATCTTCAGTACCTGCTACTATTATATCTATAATACTTTCTTCAATTTCACTGTACGATGGGTTTACTACCCAATTTTCTCCTATTTTACCTATCCTGACGGCACCAACCGGCTCGTCAAAAGGTATCTCTGATATATATAAAGCCGTTGAAGCTCCGTTGATTACAGAGATATCATAGGGATTAATCTGGTCAAAAGATATAACTGTAGCTATTAATTGAACTTCATTTCTTATATTTTCGTTAAATAATGGCCTGAGCGGCCTGTCAGTTAATCTCGCATTAAGTATTGCTTTATCACTGGCTCTACCTTCTCTTTTAAAAAAACCACCAGGTATTTTCCCTGCTGCATACATTCTCTCTTCAACATCTACAACAAGCGGGAAAAAATCTATCTTCTCAACCGGGTTTTGGTTCATCACAGCAGTAATCAGCACACCATTTCCGCCAAATTTAACCAGGATTGAATTGGCCTGTTTTGCTACCTTACCTGTAGAAAAAAACATTTTTTTTCCATTAATATCAATTTCGTAACTTTTTTCCATTTATATCTTATATACTCCTTTAACCTTTTAAAAAAATTTTATTTTTTAAAATATATTCTTATTAAATATATTCTTATTTTCTCAAACCAAGTTCTTCTATTATTTTCTTGTATCTATTTATATCATTATTTTTTAAGTATCCAAGGAGCCTTTTTCTTTTTCCAACCATGATGACGAGACCCCTCCTGGAATGATGGTCCTTTTTATTAATCTTCAAATGTTCATTAAGTCTGTTAATTTTTTTTGTTAAAATGGCTACCTGAACCTCAGAGGAACCAGTATCATTCTCATGAACCTTAAATTTTTCAATTATTTTCTTTTTTTCGTCCTTTACTAAAGTCAACTTTCTCACCTCCTAAAATACCCGTACTATAATTTATCATAACTGTATGCTAATTACAATTTAATCCAAATTCAGTTTTTACTTATTATTAGATAATATTATATATAATATTATCTAATCTAAACCGTCCCTAAAACTTCTTAAAATAAAAAACTTAGCATTAATTTTTAATCTATATTACTCTAAATTTTAAAATATTTTTTAGCATAATTTAAATCAAGCCTTATCTGTTTTATTAAATTGTCTTTACTTGCAAATTTCATCTCATCCCTTAGTTTTTCCAAAAAAGTAATTTTTATTTTCTTATTATATATATTACCCTTAAAATTCAGCAGGAAAGCTTCAATCCATTTTTTAGATTCCCCAAAAGTTGGATTTTTTCCTACATTAATTATAGCTGGAAACATTTTGTCTCCTTCTCCGTTAATTAAAACTTTACCGAGATAAACTCCGTCTGCCGGAGTTACAAAAAAATCACATATATCTATATTTGCAGTCGGAAATCCAAGCTGCTTTCCTCTACCCACTCCTTTTATAACAATTCCTTCAACCTGTGGATTTCTCCCAAGCAGACCTGTTATTTTCTTTATCCTGCCTTCGGAATAATATTTCCTTATGTTAGTGCTTGATACCAACTCATCCTCTACTTTTAACAACGGCACTACATTTACTTTTACATGATAAGTCTTAAAGAAATTATTCATAAAAAACACATCTCCGGCAGCCTGATAACCAAAATGAAATCCATCCCCCACAAAAATTTCTTTTATGCAAAGCTTATTTATTAGAATATCTTTGCAGAATTGTGCCGGAGTCAATTTTAAAAAATTGGTATTAATATCAGCAATCACTATATAATCCACACCCAGACTACCGATAATTTTAATTTTTTCTTCAAAAGAAATTATAAGTTTCTTTTGTGTCTTGCTTTTTATCACATTAATCGGTGGTTTATTAAACGTTAAAACTATACTTTTTCCATTTAACATTTTTGCTTTTTCAATACATGCATTTATTATTTCTCTGTGCCCCAGATGGACACCATCAAAAAATCCTATTACTGCCGCAGAATTCTTAAATTTAAAATAATTTTCATCGATTTTCTCTAAATCCAATAATTCTGACAAATCGCATTCAACTCCTTCTAAAAATAATTCAAATATTAGAATTCACTCAACTCACCGGGTTGCTAAAAGTCATAATACTTTTAGTCAATTTTAGTTTTTCCACCTTCATATTATTTACATCCTGTAATATTTTCTTATGTATAATCTCATGTACAGCTAATAAATTTCCACTATTATCCCATATGCTTACAAAACTGCCTTTTTTTAATAAATAAGCATTCTTAATCTTATCCGGTTCTATCATCTCTTGCGTTATCGGCCAGCCATTAAGTATTGAATCCCTATTCTCATCCCTTATATAGATATTTTTCATCCTCTCCAGTAATCTTCTTAGAGACACCATATATGGAACTGTTTCAAAATACCTCGTTTTATTATTAAATATGTTTTCAATAAATCCTTCCACATCAATACTGTCTTTCAGATTGTAATCATTGATCCATGTTCTTTTTAGTTCTTTTAATGAAGCTCCAGTACCGAGTAAATTCCCGATATCGTAAGCCAGTGATCTTATATATGTACCTGAACTGCAGTTTATTCTCATTTTGAGCAAATCTTCTTTAAGAGAAATAAGCTCCAGATTATAAATATGGACTATTTTCGGTTTTAATTCTACTTCCTGCCCTTTCCTTGCAAGCTTGTAAGACGGTTTTCCTTTATATTTTACTGATGAATATACCGGAGGCGTTTGCCTGATCTTTCCTTTAAATTTGTCCAGGGCTTTTAATACTTCTCCTGTATCTATATTTTCAATTTTTCTTTCAATTAGAATTTTACCGCTTAGATCCCGCGTATCGGTAATCACTCCCAGTTTCAATTCCGCAATATATTCCTTTTCCAAAGTTAAAAAATAACCAAATAATTTAGTAGCTTTATTTATTAAGATAATAAGCAAGCCTTCCGCCATAGGATCAAGAGTTCCGGCATGTCCGATTTTATTTAAAAAAAAACTTTCTTTAATTTCCTTATGACATCAAAAGATGTTATACCCGGAGTCTTACTTATTAACAAAATACCATCAAAATTCTTTAAAAAATCTGATTTATCATTGTTAGTCATAGCTTATACAATCTTCTACTGATTTTTTTAAATTATTTATTACAGTTCTCAAACTTCCATTATCCGAATAAGCAGAAGCCATCCTGTGGCCTCCACCGTTAAATTTGCCAGCAATCTTAGATAAATCAACCCTGCTGTCAGAAGTTCGAAGGCTTATTTTAAAACATCTTCTTTCGGTCTGCTTAATCAAAGCCACAATTCTTGCCTTTTCAGCAGTTCTCATTAAATTAATAATTCCATCCTGGGCAGAAAAAGGTAAATTTAACTTTTTAAAATCTCTTAGTAGTACATATGAATATATAAGTCCGTTAGAAGCTATATATTCAATCCTCTGAAAAATAAGTTGAATTAATTTAAACCTTTCCAGGGGTTCATTCTCATATATACATTTGTTGATTTCTGAAGGATTAAGATTAAACCTTAATAAATCACTAACTACTTTATGAACAGCATAATTTGTATTGCTGTATTGAAATTGACCTGTATCAGTCAATATTCCTACATAAATACCCATTGCTGTTATACTATCCAATAATTCCCTGTAATATTTGCATATTAACTCATATAAAATCTCAGCAGTTGCAGATTTTTTAGAGTCTACGACATTTAAGTCACCAAAATTGGTATTCTTATTGTGATGATCTATATTTATTATGTATTCAAAATTATCTTTTAGCTCTTTAAAATCCAGATTCATCCTGTTCTCGTCCGCACAATCAAGGCAAAAACAGATATATTTTTTACCGGAATTTTTTATCTCATTAAAGTCTTTTCTGATCTTATTAAAATGAGGTAAAAATTTATACTGGTAAGGAAGCTCGCTGTTGCACACAGCTATCACATCTTTTTTAAGTAAAACCATTAATTGATACAGGGCTATTTGTGAACCTAAAGAGTCTCCATCAGGATAATTATGGGTTATAATTACAAAACTATTATTACTTTCTATAATTTTTGATATCTGATTATATAAATTATTTATATCCAATTATGCTAACCTGCTTGTTACCTCTTATTTTTTTTCAGAGTTTCCAGTATTTTTGATATCCTGATGCCGGTTTCTATAGATTCATCATATATAAATTTTATATTGGGTACATTTTTTAACTTCAATCTCTGCTTAAGATTCTTTTTTAAAAAACCACTGCATTTTTTCAAACCCTCAAGACTCTTTTTGATATCATCCTTTTCCCCCATTATACTTACGAAAACATCCAGCCATTTAAAATCTGTTGATAATTCTGTACCTGTAACAGTTACAAATCCTATTCTCGGGTCATTTACCTTTGTGTTTATTATAAAACTAATCTCTCTTTTTATATCTATCTCGGCCTTTTTTACCCTATCCACCTTAAACACCGCCAATTATGTATCATTTTTCTTCGAAGAATTCCAACATATCGCCACTTTTAAGGTCCTGAAAATTTTCTATTTTTATACCACATTCATACCCGGATGAAACCTTCTTAACATCTTCTTTAAACCGGTGCAGAGTCCCAACTTTCCCTTCATGAATTATTTTTTCATCTCTTATAACACCTGCTAAATTACCTCTTTCAACTTCACCTTCAAGAATATAGCAACCTGCAATTATTCCAACTTTAGGTAATTTAAATACTTCCCTTACTTCAGCTTTCCCTCTGCTGATCTTCTTCACTTCAGGTTTTAATAAACCTTTAAAGGCAAGAGTAATATCATCAATTAACTTATAGATAATATCATAAGTTCTTACTTCATTGCCTTCCTTTTTATATAATACTTCTGCACTTTTAGTTAATGGTACACCAAAACCAATTACAATCGCATTTGAAGCTACAGCAAGCATAATATCACTCTCAGTTATTGCCCCAATTGCCTTGTGTATTATTTCAATTTTTATCTTTTCTTCTTTTATGTTATTTAATGACTCCTCTACTGCATCCAGAGAACCTTCAGAATCTGCTTTAAGAACTATCTTTAATTTTATTATTTCATTTTCTTTTGACAGCTCGGATAATTTTTCTAAAGTCATTGTTATCTTTGAATCAGCAATTTTTATTAATTTTCTTTCATAGTTTTTTTTATGAAGGAGTTCTTTGGCTGATTTTTCGTCCTTAACAACAAATAATTTATCACCTGCTTTGGGAATTGCGGAAAAACCGATAACTTCAACCGGTTGTGATAAAACAGCTTCTTTTATACTATTTCCGAATTCATCTCTTATTAACCTGATCCTTCCAAATGAATCACCGGTAATAAAAGGATCACCCACCTTTATTTTACCTCTCTTTACTATTACCGTACCTACAGGGCCCAGGCTTTTATCCAGTCTTGACTCAATAATAATTCCGGTACCCTCAGAATCCGGATTGCCTTTTATCTCATTTAAATCCGCAACCAGCAGAATCATTTCAAGAAACTCTTTCAGGTTAGTCTTTTTTTTGGCAGAAATTTCAATACAAATAGTATCCCCGCCCCATTCTTCAGGAACTAAATTGTATTCTGTAAGACTTTTTTTTATTTTTTCCGGATCTGCGTTCGGCAGGTCTATTTTATTTATGGCAATAATAATAGAAACGTCGGCATCTCTGGCATGATTTATTGCCTCCACTGTCTGAGGCATAATACCGTCATCAGCAGCTATAACAATCACAGCGATATCAGTAACTTTTGCTCCTCTTGCCCTTATAGATGTAAACGCTTCATGTCCTGGTGTATCAATAAAAGTAATTTTCCTATCCTTGTAGTCAATCTGGTAAGCACCTATACGCTGGGTTATACCACCCTGTTCATTTACGGCTACACTTGTTTCCCTTATAACATCAAGTAATGTTGTTTTTCCGTGATCTACATGCCCCATTACAGTAACAATTGGCGGTCTGGGCTTCAGATTTTCCTTGGAATCTTTGTAAACCTCATCTAATTTTTCTTCAAAACCTATAATGTTATACTTAAAGTCATATTCATGTGATAGAAATTCTATTAAATCCTTACTCAGGGATTGATTTATATTTATAACCTCACCCATATTGAATAAAAACTTGATTATCTCATGTGAAGGAACATTTATTTTTTCGGATAGTTTTTTTATGCTTATTCCTTCTGATATTTCAATTACCTTCTTTATCTCCGGTCGTTTCTTCAATTCCTTTTCTAAATCTTCATGTTTCTCCTTTAATATCTTTCCACCTTTTATTTACTTTAAAGAAGATTTTTTCCTCGGAACAAGCCTTACTTTTAACTTCCCTTCTTTCTCTTCCTTATCAAGTTCCCTGTCAATTACACTTTTTATGCTCAACTTTTTTTCTTCTTCCCAGCCTGTTCTTGTTTTCAGCTTCTCTTCATCTTCTACCGGTTTCTTTTCTTCTGATGTCTTATCTGCTCCTACTTTTGTTTTTACGTAAGTGGTGTCTGCAGCTTCTTTTTTAACCGCTGTTTTGGAGATAATTTCATCCCCTGCTTCAACTAAAGTCCCCTGCTTATTTTTAACCTGACTGGCTTCCTCTTTTACTTTTATATCAATTTCTTTCTTTTCTTCTTTTTTCCCTTTGATTTCTGTTTTCTTCTTTTCTTTGAATCCGGCTTCTTTTTTGGCAGTTAATTTTTTATCAGTTTTTTCCCTTTTATTAATTTCAACTTTACTTCTTTTTATCTTTTTATCCGAAGCTTTGTTTTGGGATTTTGTTTTATCTAGAGGCAAAGTTTTGACTTTATCTTTTGATTGAGTTTCCTCTATTTCTTTTAACTCAGTTTCCAGATTTTTTTTACTTATTTTGTTTTTACTGTCTTCTTTCTTTTTAATCATAATTTTTAAAAACTATTCCAGCCTTATTTTAAATAATTACCAGAAATAAAAATCTCCTGATTATCTATCTTTTCTGCTTATAATATATTATTTTGTTTCTATGTCTTTACCTTTGCTTTTCAATCTTTCTATTCTGGCTTCATCAAGCTCTTCCTCAAATTGTTTTTCACTCTTTATGTCAATTTTCCAGCCTGTAAGTTTTGCAGCCAGCCTTGCATTCTGCCCTTCTCTTCCTATTGCTAATGAAAGTTGATCACTGGGAACCACAATCAAAGCAAATTTACTTTCCTCATCAGTAAGCACCTTCAAAACTCTTGCCGGACTTAGAGAATTTTTGATATAACTAACAATATCATCGCTATATTCCACTATATCTATTTTTTCTCCTCCTAATTCATCAACGACCATCCTTACACTTGAGCCTTTGGGACCAACACATGCTCCAACAGGGACTACATTTTTTTCATTTGATATTAAGGAGCAAGTAGTCAAGCTTAAAGAAAAATTAATTC
>CAZLME010000027.1:0-14780 GCA_964560595.1 uncultured Actinomycetota bacterium | reverse complement strand
ATATCATGGAAGCTGTAAAAAAGCTGCTGTAGAATAAACAGGTTAAAACCGGCACTTAATGTGAAACTTTGTTTTAATACCTTATTGCTTTATACGGTACTTGCCGTTATTATTCTGGAATTATGGATTATTTAATAATAGAATAGTATAAGATTTTAAGGCGCACTCTTTACGTTTTCAGGGTGGTGATTTTTAAAAAATTATGGAAGAAAAAATTATATTACTTACAAACGATGATGGAATAGATTCGGAAGGGCTTTATACTCTTTATAAAGCGCTGAAAGAAGATAAAAGATTTAATATAAGGATTGTGGCGCCGGATAAGGAGAGAAGTGCGGTTGGTCACGCTATTACCGTATTCCGTCCAATTTCAGTACGAAAAGAATACAGAGAAGGGGAATTCTATGGATATGCGGTAGACGGAACTCCCGCCGATTGTGTAAAAATAGCTATTAAAGATATTTTAGATAAAACTCCCGATTTGCTTATTTCGGGTATAAACAGAGGTGCAAATTTAGGAGAGAATATCATCTATTCAGGCACAATTTCAGCTGCTACTGAAGGCACTGTTCTCGGGGTGGCTTCTGTAGCTGTTTCGGTTGATAATTTGATTGATCCTGATTACAGTTATGCTGCTGATTTCATAAAAAGATTTGCAGGCCAGATAATAGAAAACGGTAAAATCCCGGCGGGAACCCTGTTGAATATTAATATACCGGATGTTTGCGAAAAAGAAATAAAGGGTGTGAAAATAACAAGTCAGAGCAATGCTAAGGTTGTTGATAAATTCATAAAGAGAGTTGACCCGAGGGGAAGAGATTATTACTGGATGGATGGGGATTTTAATGGAGAAACTCAAGATGAGAATTCAGATTATGGTGCGGTGAAGAATAATTATATATCCATAACCCCTATTCACTATGATATGACAGATTATAAAGTTCTTGATTATTTTAAAAAATGGGAAGTAAAAAAATAATGGGAATCAGTAAAAAGCAATTTATATCAGATTTTAAGATTGGTACAAAGGTTGAATCTGTTTTTATGGTGGCAAATAAACAGGTCAGGAAGAAGAAAAATGGCGATGATTACTGCACTGTTGTACTTCAGGACAGGGAAGGAAGCATGGAAGGAGTAGTATGGACCGAAGTTTACCACAATACGGAAGATTTCAGCAAAAGTGATTTTGTTCTGGTAGAAGGTGATGTGAGGGGATATAAGGGCAGCAGGCAGCTTGTTATAAGTTCACTAAAGAGAATTGAAGACAGAGGGGACATTGAATATTCAGATTATATAAAGACTTCCAAAAAAAATATTGATGAGATGTTTGATGAGATTAAAGAGTATGTTGCGAGGGTTAAGAATTTGCATGTTAAGAAACTGCTTGATTTATATTTTGACGATGAGGGTTTTATAAAAGATTTTAAAGATTCAACCGCGGCTGTTCAGTACCATCATGCCTTTAAAGGGGGGCTGCTTGAACATACACTTGCGGTTGTAAAAATATGCGATGCGGCTTACAAGATTTACCGGGATTTGAATTACGACCTACTTATCAGCGGAGCGATTCTCCATGATATCGGTAAAATGAGGGAATATAAAACAACAATAACCACAGAGGTAACCGATGAAGGGAAACTTCTTGGACATATAACCATTGGATATGGCTGGGTCCTGGAAAAAATAAAACAGATAAAAGGTTTCCCGGTAGATTTAAAGAACAGGCTTCTACATATAATATTGAGTCATCATGGACATAAAGAATTTGGTTCCCCCAAGAGGCCAAAAATCATGGAGGCTTTTATAGTCTATCATGCGGACCACATGGACGCCGATATCGGTGGATATATTATTGCACTGGAAGAAAATAAGAACGAAAGTGATTGGTCGGATTATGTAAAAAATTTTGAAAGATCAGTCCTCTTAAGGAAGCTTGAACTGCCCGATAACGGATATGGCAGTGATATTGGCTGCAGTGTGGATAAGGATGCCGGAGAAATGCAGGATGACAGAGACATAAGAGAGGGTGGGAAATCCGGGAAGGAAGATGGAACGCAGAATGGATTATTCTAATCTGGATATTTCATTATTTTAGAATTAACAGTAGACAAAGATGAATATTACAGGATACAAAAGGGATGCGGAATTATTCCTTTATAAAAGAGATAAGGAGTATTACCTCCATTTTTCCGGGCAAAAGGATAGCCTTGATATCAGCAATATCAATGATGAGTACAGCCATTTATTTAACAGAGAAAATATAAACTGCCTTAAGGATTTAAAAGATAAAAGTACCGGCGGGCAAAAGAAAAAGGCCGCATACCTATTAAAATTCTGTGTTGAAAGTTATATTGAAGCACAGACCAAAAACCTTATAGATAAGATTGCGGAGGATGAGGCCGGGGCAAAAATTTTCATTGACGGTAAAGAGGTACCTTTCAGATATTCTGAAATCCTGCTTGCAAATGAGTCTGATAAGGCTAAGAGGGATAATATAGATGATAAGAGAAATAAGGTAGCCGCAGAATATTTAAACGGAAATCTATATAAATACTTGAGCACTACCCATAAGCAGGCAGTTGGTTTAGGTTTTTCAAGCTATTGTGAACTTTTCTCATATCTAAAAGAAGAAGATTTTTCCAGCCTGCAGGTTGAAATGGAAAAACTCCTGATTGAAACCCAGGATCTGTACGAGAACCGCTTTGGTGGTCTGATGCAAAAAGAGTTAAATATACCGCTAACAGGTTCACGAAGAAGTGATTTCGCATCAATAAAAAGGGCAAAAAAATATGATAAATTCTTTAAAAAAGATTGTCTCATCACGGTATTCAAAGATACTTTATCTGAAATGGGAATAGATATATATAAATATAATAATATTTATATTGATGTGGAAGAGAGGGAAAACAAATCACCGAGAGCATTTTGCTGTACCCCAAATGTGCCATCAGAAATATATCTTGTTGTTATGCCTTCCGGTGGTCAGGATGATTTTGAAGCATTGCTTCACGAAGGGGGTCATGCGCTGCATTTTGGCAGCACTGGTGCAAATCTGGACTTTGAATACAGGTGCCTCGGGGATAATGCGGTTACCGAAGGGTATGCTTTTTGCATGGAACAGCTTATGCAGAACCGCCAGTGGCTTGTTGATTTTCTAAAAATGGATAAAGATGCAGCAGGAGAATTTGTGTATTTCTCGAATCTTTTAAAGCTCTGGTTTTGCAGAAGATATGCCGGTAAGCTAAAGTATGAGCTTATTCTGCATGATGGCAAACCAATAGAAGGAAAAGAATCTGTTTATAAGGAAATTTTATCTACGGTGAATTTAATGGAGTATCCGGAGGAAAATTACTTAAGAGATGTGGATGACGGGTTTTACTGCACTAATTATATAAGAGCATGGATTTTCCAATCACAGCTTAAAGAATACATGCATGACAAATTCGGTTATGACTGGTATAGAAAGAAAAAAGCAGGTTCTTTTTTAAGGGGACTCTGGAGTTACGGGCAGAAATATTCTGCAGAAGAGGTCCTATCTCAGCTGGGTTTTGATGGAATGGATATTAATTATCTTGTAAATTCACTTATAGATGAAATTAAAAGTTTTTAAAGAATTTTTTTTAGTGTAAAATTTTAAGTGTTTAAAAATAATAAGAAGGGACAGAAATTGGACCTAAAACAAAAAATAAGAAAAATCCCGGATTTTCCTAAAAAAGGAATAGTATTCATAGATATTACTACATTGGTCAGGGATGGTAAGGCATTCAGGTATTCAGTTGATAAAATAGTTGAATACTGCCAGGGGAAAAAGATAGATGCAGTGCTGGGTGCCGAGGCACGAGGATTCATATACGGAGCTGCGGTTGCATATAAACTGGGAGTGGGTTTTATTCCGGTCAGGAAACCGGGGAAACTTCCATATAAAACCAATAAGATCTCATACGACCTTGAGTATGGCAAAAATATTTTAGAAATACATATTGATGCAATAAAAAAGGGTGACAGGATTTTAATTGTAGATGACCTGGTGGCAACAGGAGGTACTGCAAAAGCTCAAGCTGAACTTGTTGAAAAAATGGGCGGCGAAGTTGTCGGATTTTGTTTTTTAGTAGAACTGGAGTTTTTAAATCCAAGAGAAACCTTAAAAGGTTATGATGTATTTTCACTGATTAAGTATGACTCGGAATAAAAAATAATAGGAATAAAAAGATATATAGGGAGGCGATTATATATGGCAAAAGATAAAAAAAAGAAAAAAGATGTAAGCGGCGGTGGAAATGGAGAAGATAAAGGATTAAAAGATAAGTTCATTAATGAGGATACCGAAGATAAAAAAGAAGAAAAAGGTAAAAGTGAAGAAGAACTGATAAAAGAGCTTCAGGAAGAAATTGATAGATTAACCACCAGGGATATTATAACACAGATGATGATGTCACTATCAAGTCTCTCCTATAAAAAAATGGGACTTCCTGTTGGAATAAATGATAAATATAAAGACAAACAACAGGCCAGGCTGGCTGTGGATGGTTTTAATGCACTGTTTAAGGTTATAATGGATGATGTAAGCGCGGAGGAGAGAGAAAACTTACAGTCTTCTCTGTCTAATCTGCAGATAAATTTTGTTAAGGCATTTCAATAATTTTTTTATATTTCTTTGCTTCTTTTACGGCAAGCTTCACGGCTTCTTTCGCGGTTTCGACTCTGATTATATCGGGAATGGTCCCGCTGTAGTAGGGACGGACTTCCCATGTTTTTAAACCGATTACAGGTTTGCCAAAAGTCATCGCATAAGCAATTTCCGAAAGAGTGCCGGAACTTCCATCAATAGCAATCACGGCGTGAGATGAAAGCACCACGAGTACATTTCTGGCATAACCGATTCCTGTAGGTATTTTTATATCAACATATTGGTTTGCATCATTTTCGTTAACGGTGGGGAGTATGCCTATGGTAAGCCCGCCTTCTTCTTTAGCCCCTTTGCAGGCCGCTTCCATTGTTCCCGTTAAACCCCCGCAGATCAGCACCGCACCATTTTTAGCAATTTCTCTACCGACCTCACAAGCAAGGCTGTAAATTTCACTGTCTATTTTACTGCCGCCAATAACCGAAATTTTTATTATATCTTCTTTTTTGTTTATATTTATCATTGTTCTGTCCTTTTAGTTACTTGAAATATTATACATAATATTATAATAAAATGTCGATGATGGTAATGGCGTTTTTATTTTACTTTTAAACCGGGAATTCCTGTTGGAAGAGTTTATTGCTGTGGTATTAATTGACGGCTGGTAAGAAAAGAGCGGCTTATCCTGCAGCTGTTAGCTATTTGACAATTTGCTTTTTAATAGATATACTCATATACGTAAAAATACAATACGATTACAGCAAGAGGTTAAACTATGGTAGAAAGAAAACAGGATTATTTCAGAGTTCCGATAACTATGCCTTCAGGTATGGTCTCGTATCTGGAAAATCTGGGTATCGAATGTAAGAAATCAGGCGGACACAAAATAGCAAATACGATGATAGTAAGAAGCGCAGTAAGACTTTTAATGGATATGGACCTGGATATTTCAGGCGTAAAATCTGAAGAGGAACTTGAAAAAAGGATGAAAGAGGCTGCGAGAAAATATTAGGAAATTCCCGTGAGCTTCTTAATTAATTTTTAGTGGAATAAAATTTTGTATGCAAATGACTGCAGTATAGCCGCAGTAAAAACAGTTTTACTATTATAATATCTGCTTATTTATTCAAAAATTCTGCATAATTCTTCTAATTATTCATTTATTTTAAATTCTAAATATTTATAATAGTAAATATGGTATATACGCTTTTATGCTTTCTGTATTCTTATTGAGAGGATTCCGGACGGAGGTCAGATTGATATGCAGGATGTAAAGATTGAAGATGTCACAAAGGTTGATTTAATTATTGTGGGTGCCGGTCCCGGGGGGTTGAGTGCGGCACTATATGCAAAAAGAGCCGGTTTAAATTTTGAAATTGTGGAAAAATTGATGCCGGGCGGACAGATAATAAACACTGAGATTGTTGAAAATTACCCCGGATTTAAGGAAAGTATATCAGGTTATGAACTTGCGCTGGAACTTGTAAAACATTGTGAAAGGTTTGCGATAAAAGTAAGGGATTATTTTCCTATAGATTCTATTGAATATAATACCGGCAACAAAAGCAGCGATAAAAGTAAATCCCACAGATTCAAATGCTCGGGCGACAGCGGGGTTATATGGACAAACGCAGTGATAATGGCTACGGGAGCCTATCCTGACAGATTAAATGTTGAAGGGGAAAAAGAATTTATCGGCAGGGGTATTTCATTCTGTGCTACCTGTGATGGAGCCTTATATAAAGATAAGGTAGTTGCCGTTGTAGGCGGTGGAGACACGGCGCTTGATGAAGCAATTTTCCTTACAAAATTTGTAAAGAAAGTATACATAATTCATAGAAGGGACGAACTTCGTGCGGTTCAGATCCTGAGGGATAGAGCATTTGAAAATGAAAAAATAGAATTTTTATGGAGCTCTGTAATTGAAAAATTTACCGGCAGTGATAAATTGGAAGAAGTCCTGGTGAGAAATATAAAAGAAGATAAGACATATAAACTTAAAGTTAATGCAGTCTTTGAGTATGTGGGCTGGAAACCTAATTCAGGGCTCGTTAAAGATCTGGTAAGACTTGATGAGAGGGGTTTTATAATAACAAATTCTCGTATGGAAGCATCACTCCCCGGTATATTTGCAATCGGTGATGTCAGAAATACACCGTTAAGGCAGGTTATAACTGCAGTTGCGGATGGAGCGATAGCTGCAATGTACGCTGATAGATTTTTATATAGTGTTGGGCATCAGTAAAATTAAGTGTGAAATTTGGCTAATTATAAAGTGTGTTTTTTATATTTATAGTATAAAAATATTTACAGAATAATGACGATTGCAGGATGATAATATGGAAAATAATAAATTGTAAAATTTGTTTTAAATCAGCAGGATGGAATTAATAAAAAGAAATTCATCGGGAGAAAAGGTTACAGATATACAGAGAAGATTAAAACTGCTTGGCTATAAACTGGGAGCGGCGGAAATAGACGGAATATTTGGTATTGAAACCGGGAATGCAGTTAGAAAATTTCAGCAGGACAGGGGTCTTGTCGTAACAGGAGTTATGGATAGGGAAACATGGCAGGAGCTGGTTGATGCAGGCTGTAAGATAGGTGAAAGAATGCTGTATTTAAAATATCCGCCTTTCAGGGGTGATGATGTAAGGACTCTTCAATTATGGTTGAAAACACTGGGTTTTTATTCTTATGATGAGAATGGAATATTCTGTGAAAAAACTCACAGGGCGCTGGTGGAATTCCAGAGGAATATGAATATTGCCGATGACGGGATAATGGGGGAAGACACAGTTCAAAACCTAAAAAGCTTAAAAAGAATTATAAACTCTAAAGAGACTTCCAATTTTCCTTTGATAAAAAACCAGGGTAAAAGGAAAGAGTTGCAGGAAGACAGGATTATCCTGGACTACAGCGAGAATATAGAAGATATGCGCAGCAGCGGAGAATATCTCAATGAAAAGATATATATATGCGGCGGCATAGTAAACTTTTGCAGGGATATGTTATCCCGGAATGGTATTGAAACGCTGCTTTCTATAAGCGGTGATGAAAAACAAAATGTATTTTTATATGACAGAGTTGAATATATCAATAGAAGTAATGCAGATTTACTTGTAAGCATAGATTTAAATTATTCAATAGATAAAAATGCCAACGGCTGCAGCTGTTTTTATTTTAAAGGTCTTAAATCATATTCAATCGCAGGATATAGAGCCGCCAATATTATCCAGGATAAAATTGTCAGCAATTTAAAAGTACTGGATTGCAGAGTACACGGAACAAATCATGCTATTTTGAAAGCAACAAATTTAACTTCGGTGCTGGTAGAGCCTGCTTTTATTTCAAACTCTAAGGAAAGACAAAAATTAAAAAAATCCGTTTACCAGAAAAAGATAAGCAAGAACATAGTGGAAGCTATCCTGGAATACCTTGGCGAGTAAGACTAATGGCAGATAAACAGTGATATCAATAAACTAATATGCTGAATATACCGGTAGAAATACAATTTTTTTATTCATTTATTTAATATAATATAATTTAGTTTAATATAAATTATCTGTTTATCTAATAATTTATTATATGTATGTAATTTATGATAATTTTTATTTGAAGCATGACAATGGGCCCGGTCATCCCGAGAATGCCGGCAGGCTTACTGCAATTAAAAAAGAACTTGAAAACCCTGGGTTTAGAAACAGAATAGTTATTGAAAAACCGCGGCCGGCCATTGATAAAGAAATAGAGTTAATTCATGATAAAAATTATATTAAAGAAATAAGGGACTTATCAAGAAGCGGAGGTATTTCATACCTGGACCCCGATACTGCGGTAACAGAGCATACTTACGATTGTGCACTCCTTGCGGCAGGAGGGTGTTTTACAGGCCTGGATTTAATTTTTCATAAGAAGCCCGGGTATAGCAAGTTTTTTGCCATTATACGCCCTCCGGGGCACCATGCTTTCAGAAATACCGGAAGCGGCTTCTGTATTTTTAATAATATTGCCCTGAGCGCAGAATATGCCATGTTAAAATATGGAGTAGAAAAGATTGCCATAGTTGATTTTGATGCTCATCATGGCAACGGGACACAGGATATTTTTTATAAAGACAGCAATATATTTTATATATCTTTTCATCAATATCCCCACTACCCTGGAACAGGGAATTCAGATGAAATTGGATGCGGTGAAGGTACGGGTTTTAATTTAAATTTTCCCTTTGCGTCGCATACAGATGAAACGGATTATTTAATTGCCATTAGAGATATCGTTATACCGGTCATGGAAAGATTTAGACCCGGGTTATTTTTAGTAAGTGCGGGATACGACTCTCATTTTCTGGACCCTCTTTCTTCTCTTAATCTTACCGAAGAATCATATTATAAGATAATGTATATAATTTCCTATTTAAGTCATAAATACTCCGAAGGTAGAGTTGGAATATTATTGGAGGGGGGCTATGATTATAATTCTACTGCAAAAAGTGTAATAAAGACTATTGAAGGGTGCTTTGATGAGAAAGAATCTCCGGATATTATTGATGAGGATATCAACCCTGCTGAAAAAATTAAGATAGATTGGAATATAAGAGATGATAAAGTAAAGAATGTGTTAGTTTTGGATAAAATTAAGAAAATTTTTAAAGTTAAAAAAAATAAATGTTATTATTAAAAAACAGGTTTAAAAGAAAGATTTTTGTCATAATTTTATTAATTTTAGTTGTTATTTTTGTAAGCGTACTTCCTGCCTGCAGAAATTATGATGAAAAGTTTGATATAGTTTATTTTTTTAAAACAGAACCTGAAAAAGCTGTTCTGGATTTTTTCGGTTCTCTTAATAGTAAGGATCCGGATTTTATTTATACGAATTTATTGCCTGACAAAGATAGAAATAATATAAGCAGGGAAAAATATGCAAATGAGTTAAATGAAATACTTTCCAATATAGAAAAAATCAATATAATCAGGACAACATATCTGGGATATGAAAATGATATGAGCAAGGTAGTGGCGGAGTTTGAAGTAAGTTATACAAACGGGGAAGTAAAGCAGTATAAAAAGTATATTTATCTGACTGAGGAGAACAATAAGTGGAAAGTAATTTTTGAAAAAACTTTTATATAAAAAATAAATGTTTTTTGTGAATAATTTATGATATTTGGTATAATATTTATCTAAGATTATGATTACAAAGATAAAAACAATTTTAATAGTAATATTTTGTATGGCATTTGTTTTGTCATATGCTCTCGCGTGTTCTCCAGGCAGCGGTGATTTAATCTATGAAGATGGCAAATCACAGGAAGTAGATATGGAAGATAATATTATTAAACAGAAATTAGATGAGCTAAAGAATAGATTAGTAAGCCCCCCGGTGATTTTGTCCCATAAATCCGGGGAAATAATTTATGGAAGCGGTGATAGAGAATTAGTTTTTATTAAAGGTTCTGCCGATAAGGGAAATACCATAGAAGTTTATGTAAACGGGGTATTGGACCAGAGTAATATAATTGTGGACAATAATGGGAATTTTGAGACTTTAAGTGGAGTGGAAATAGGTGAGGGAAAGAATATCATTAAACTTATATCAGTAAGACCTTCCGGGATTAAGAGTGCACCCACAGAGTTTACTTTATTTTTAGACGTTCCCCAGAAGGTTGAATATAGTATATTTGAAAATATTGATAACTTAAAAGAGATAAAAGACATTTACTATACTGAGGAAGTTAATCCTTTAGTATATATTAAGGGTAATCATTTACCTTTATCCAGTGTTTATATCCAGGTAAATGATAAGATAGTCGGTGAAATTGAAAGTGATAATAACGGCATATTTGAGCTGGAAGATATTGTTTTAAAACCTGGAAATAACGAAATAGCTGTCTGGGCAAGAACATTTGACGGATTTATGAGTGCTCCTGTTTTTAAGGATATAATGGTAAACAGGGATCTGTATGATCCAATTCCATCCGATCTAACGGGCTACAAACAGGGAAATGCCAATTATCTCAGCTGGAGTATAAGTACTGATATTGATTTCTATTCATATAAACTGGTTAGAGTAGAGGATCCCTGTATCAATCCGGAGTACCCCGAAAATGATGTCATTGCTACCTTTTCCGATATAAATGCCAAATCTTATATTGATAATGATATAGTAAGCGGGAAAGCATATTTTTATACTTTATGGACTCTGGATAAAGCAGGACGCGAAGTATCCAGTAATGTAGTGGCGATCCCCAAACCTGTTTATTCTCTTACCTTTACCAAGGTTCCTTCTTCCATTAGCAATACTATTGCAAGAAGAGAGTGGTTTTATCAAGCCTATGAAATGACCAATGTGGGTAATGTAACTGTTGATGTCCAGCCTATAATGTTATGGCTTAAACTTGAGCCCAACCCTGATGAAGAAATGGAAATTTCTCCATTATGGGAGGTACATATATGGAACCCTTCTAATGGTGAATACTACTATTCAAAGGAGGATATTTATTCTACTTATATTTCAGATTGGAGAAATTTCGATGGTTACACTGAGACCGAGACGACAACTACATTAAGTGCAGATGGTTTGACTAAAACTGTCACTGTGACCGAGACCACTAAAAAAACCGAAGATAGTGATGTCAACCTTAAAAGAATAATGACAAAAACTATAAATACTACCATAACAGTGACCGATTTGACAACAGGTATCAGTACTGTAACCACTACTACTGACACTGGTACAGAAATAGTGGAGCCTGAAAAAATAGGGACATCTATAACAGGGCTCGAGCCTGGTGAAAAAATAATAATAGAAGTTAAAATACAGAACATTGCGGCTGAGAATGGTGAAAAGATTATTGTCCATTTTCATTTTTACCCTGTAGATTGTGATGGGCGCTTCTATATTGATGAAAGTGTTTCTACTCTTGATATTCCAGTGATAGGCGAAAGCAGAAATTAGAACTTTTAAAACATCTTATTCCTATTATATAATATATCTTATTTTCTTAACTGAAATTTTCCATGAAAGTGGTGTGTTTTAAATTATGAGCAGGAAAGATAAAAAAAATAAAAATTACGGACAATCAAAGATAAATTCAGGCAATGGGCGGGATTTAGAAGAAATGGTTGGATTTAAAAAAAATAAAGAAAAAATAACTAAAGGTGATACCGGGAAAGAAATAGAGAAAGAGCTTGAAACAGAAGAACTGGAAGAAGAAATTAAACTCTTGCGCAAAGAGCTGGAAAATTACAGGAAGATTGAAGAAGAGTATATAGATAGGATTAAAAGGCTGCAGGCAGACTATGAAAATTACAGGAAGAGAACCTTAAAAGAACATCTGGAACATATAAAAAGAGCAAATAAGGATTTAATAGAAAAACTCCTCCCGATAATTGATAACTTTGAGATAGCTCTTGAAGCCGGAAAGAAGTTAGAAAAAGAAGGAGATGATTTTTTTAAAGGTATAAAAATGATTTATGAAAACTTAATGGAGCTTTTAAAAAAAGAGAATGTCCGGGTTATAAATCCTGAAGGGGAGGAATTTAACCCGGAAATTTGTGAAGCTACCGTGACTGAGAGCGTGGAAGGTATCGATGAAGGTTATATACTGGAAGTCTTAAGAAAAGGTTATATGATTGATAATTTTTTAATAAGACCTGCAGTTGTCAAAGTTTGCAAAAACAAGTAAAAGGAGCTAAAAAATATGAGTAAAAAGAGTTTTTTGGGGAAGGGAATAGGACTTATCGCAGTGCTGGTTATTATTGTCGTAATACTGGCTTTCTATATAATAAGTTCCAGGAATACTATGGCAGCCAAGGAGATTGGGGTTGATAATGCATGGGCCCAGGTTCAAAATGTCTATCAGAGAAGGCTGGACCTGATACCGAATCTGGTTGAGAGTACAAAAGGTTACATGCAGCTGGAAAAAGATATATTCGAGGCTATTGCAGAAGCCAGGGCGGGTATAAATAATGCAGAGACACCTGCAGAGCTTGAAAATGTAAATAAGGAAATCAACTCTTTAATCGGCAGTTTAAGGGTAGTAGTGGAAGATACACCGGAACTGAAAGCAAGCGAGACTGTACGCAACCTTATGACGCAGCTGGAAGGTACCGAGAACAGGATTGCCACAGAAAGAGGAAGATTTAATGAAGTGGTTAAAGATTATAATACCTATATTAAAATGTTCCCCAGGAATGCAATTGCCGGATTATTCGGATTTGAAGCTAAAAAATTCTTTGAAGCGGCAGAAGGTGCAGAAATAGCTCCTGAAGTAAATCTGGAATTAGACTAGGCCATGGTGCAAAATTTAGATAAGATAAAAAAAAGATTAATTATATTTCTTATAGTATTCCTGTCATTTTTATTTTTATTATCAGGATGCAGTTCTTCCGGTAATAAAACCATTGAGGTGGATTTCCCTTCTTATACCGGATACATAAATGATTACACCGGTACACTTGACAGCAGCTCCATAAGCAGCCTGGAGGCCCTTGCTTCAAGAGTTGAAAGAGAAACAGGCAGTGAAATAGCGGTAGTAATAGTGGGTAATCTACAGGGGCTGACCGATGAAGAATATGCAGTTAAGTTATTTGAAAAGTGGGGAATAGGGAAAGAAAAAGATGACAACGGGATACTTATTTTAATAGGTATTGAAGGAGAAGCCGGTAAAAGACCTTTAAGAATAGAAGTAGGTTACGGTCTTGAAGGAGTTATTACGGATATTGAAGCCGGCAACATTGAGGATAATATAATTGTCCCAAATCTTAAAAAAGGTGATTTCTATAACGGTTTATATAATGCAATCATTGCTATTGCCGATCAAATATATGAAGAAGAAGGCCTGCCCTCGATCAGCTCCGGGGAAAGCACGACAGCGGTTACTGCAGATACTGAATCACCGTCCGATTCTGTTTCAGGGTTCCCCTGGGGATTTATATGCTGTTTTCCGATTCCGCTCATAGTAATTATTGCGATGGCAATTGTTAGCTTCTTTAAAAGAAGATGCCCGCAGTGTAGAAAATTTACGCTCAAAACAAAATCAATCATATTAAAAGCTGCCACTTATACCGAAACCGGCAAGCAGCTTATAGGAAGAACCTGTTCGAATTGCGGGTATAATGACAGCAAAGAAGAAACCATACCCAAAAAAAGCAGGTCTTCAAGCTGGACCGGCGGTAGCGGGACAAGCAGCGGTGGAGGTTTTAGCGGAGGGTCATCAGGCGGTGGAGGTTTTGGCGGAGGGTCATCAGGCGGCGGCGGCGCCAGTAGAGGATGGTAATGAGATGTTCTTAAGACAATTTGTTTTAATGCAGAAAGGATTATTTTAAGTGAAGATTGCAATATCAGGTAAAGGAGGAACAGGCAAAACGACTATTGCAGCATGCCTTGCCAGATATTATGCCAGCAAGAAATATAAAGTCATCGCAGTCGATGCTGATCCTGATGCAAATTTAGCCTCAGCACTGGGAATTGACTATAAGACAGCTTTAAAGATTACTCCCCTTATAGAAATGAAAGATTTAATTGAAGAAAGGACAGGGGCTAAACCCGGCGGATACGGGGCATTCTTTAAATTAAACCCTAAAGTGGATGATATTCCCCAGAAGTTTGGAATAGATATTGATGGTGTAAGGCTTCTGGTTGCAGGAACAATAAAGGCCGGAGGCAGCGGGTGCTACTGTCCCGAAAATGTTTTTTTAAAAAGCCTTTTCAGGCATCTTGTAATACGAAGCGAGGAAATTGTAATCCTGGATATGGAAGCCGGGATTGAACACCTGGGCAGGGGAACCTGTGAAAATATGGATGCTTTAATCATTGTAGTTGAGCCCGGACTCAGAAGCATACAGACTGCATGGACAGTAAGGAAAATGTCCCGTGATCTCGGGATTAAAACACTTTTTGTTGTGGTAAATAAATTAAGAACCAGCGGGGAAGAGAAGCTGATAAAAGACAACTTAAGTGATTTTACTATCCTTGGTAAAATTAATTATAGCGAAAAAGTCAGAGAATCAGACTTAAGTTCATCCTCTCCGTGTGATGCAGACCCGGAGTTTAAGAAGTCAATTGAAAAAATTGCTGACGGTTTGAATAAATTTATAGGTAAGAAATAAAGCCGGTAATTTATTAGATTATTTATTTTATTTTTAAAATAAGA
>CAZLME010000026.1:0-14819 GCA_964560595.1 uncultured Actinomycetota bacterium | reverse complement strand
CTGTATTAACCGTAAGGGTGGTACATCATCTTGATAATCCCCGCGGTTATTTTAATGAAGTTACGAGAATACTTAGAGACAAAGGTTTGTTTTTTTTAGAATTTGCCAATAAAAGAAATATCAAAAATATATTAAGATTTTTTATTGGCAGGATGGACACTTCTCCATTCAACATGAAACCCTCTCAGATAGGTGAGACTATATTAAATTTTCATCCTGAGAATATATTCGGTCTTCTAAGGGAAAGGAACTTTTTAATAAAAAAAATAATAAGTGTATCTAATTTCAGGGTTGATTTTTTAAAAAAATTTCCCGGTGCAAAAACTCTTATTTTTTTTGAAAAAATCTATCAGAAATTTTTTTCTTTTATATCATTGGGACCAAGCATTTTTATAAAGTGCATTTTAGATAAATCTAAAAATAAAGAAATAAGTGAAGTAAATAAAAAGATAAAAATCGAAGATATTCTAATTTGTATTTTCTGCAGGGAAGCTGCTCTTGTCTTTGAAGAAAATAAAATAATATGCAAAAATTGCGGTGGTACTTTTTTAAAAGTAGATGGTATCTATAATTTTAAAATAAATAATTAAGCGGCTTATTAGTCCGGATGGGGTTCTTGTAAAAGGATTTGCGTCCTGTTACAATTATGATACAAAGTATTTTTAAGGCTTTTCTATAAGTAATTAAATAATTAATGGATGGATTTATAAAATGACAGAGAAAGTATATTCCGAAGGTATCATTTCAAGATTATCTCAATATTTAAAATACATAGTACAGCTAAAAGAAATGGGTAAGAGGACCACAACCTCCGAAGGTATAAGTAAAAACACAGGGATTAACAGCGCAGAAGTAAGAAGAGACCTTATTTATTTTAAAATAAAAGGTAAAAGAGGTGTAGGGTTCAATATTGATGAACTTATTAAATCATTTAATAAAATTCTGGGTTATAACAGATCGGCTCATATTGCTTTAATCGGAGCCGGTAATCTGGGTAGAGCGATTTTAAAATATCAAATGCTTGAAAGGTTTGGATTTAAAATAGAGAATGTTTTTGATAATAATCCTCAGGTTATAGGTAAAATTATATCCGGATACAGAGTACTTGATATAAACCAGATAAAAGACGAATTTAAGAAAAAGAATATCGAAATATCCATACTGGCTGTTCCGCCCGATTCTGCACAGATAGCTACTGATATTCTGGTTGAGGCGGGCGTAAAAGTAATTATAAATTATACTTCAGTCCCTATTAAAACCCCTGCTGGTGTGAGGATAGAAACGACAGATCCCATTGAAAAATTACTACACACTCTGTATTATTTATCCAATACCGGATATATAGAACGCAAATAATTTCATTGGAGATATTAAAGACATGAATAAAGTAAGGGGCTGTTTCATTACAATACTGGTTATTTTTGTAATAGTTGTCCTGGTCTTTCTGTTTGCTTCTCTTATGAATCCAGAGGGTAAGGATATATTATTACTTGGTATAGATGAAAGGGAAGAGAGTAATAATTTTATAGGTTTGACCGATACTATTATTATTTATCATATTAACGGCTGGGGGAAGAAAGATTGTCTTATTTCTATTCCACGCGATATCCGCGTTGATCTGGAGGGACATGGCTGGAATAAAATTAATGCGGCCTATAAATTCGGTGGACATGAAATGATTAAAAAAGAGATATATAAACTCACAGGTATTCAAATAGATAAATTAATGGTAGTAAATTTCAGAGGTTTTAAAGAAATTATTGATATACTCGGTGGGGTTAAAATAACAGTAGAGGAGCCTCTCCATGATCCGTTATCAGGAGCGGATTTTGAACCAGGGACTTATACCATGGATGGTGAACAGGCTTTATCATTTGTAAGATGCAGAGCGACCGCTGGAGCTGATTTTGCCAGAGTAGATAGGCAGAAGTATCTATTAAGTGAATTGATGAAGCAAAAATTTAATTTTTCAATAATTTCAAAGGCTCCTCAAATTCTTAAAGTCTTAAACGAGGAAACGGCATCTAACTTTACAATATGGGATATTGGTTCTACTGGATTTGTGCTATTATTTTCAGATAAGGATGTAAACTGGGTAACAATACCTGCGGAACCGTCTAATATAGATGGCATAAGCTATCTTATTGCCGACGAAAATGAAGTAAAAGATTTTCTAAGTGACTATTTAAAATAAAGATATAGCACTGCCGGATATATATTATTGCTTATATATTATAGAATAAAAATATCAGGGTTTTAAAAAAAAGATAAAAAGAATAAAATATATATAGTATAAAAGAAAATGATATATAAAATTACCAGGGGAGAAATAAATGACTGCCGATAAGAGTTTAAGCATAGCAAATATTTCATCTCTTTCTGATAAAGTGGATTTTTTACTGCAGGTTTCAAGAAAATCAAAAAATCTTGATTCCTTTATAAAAGATAATGTACCCTCGGGTGAAAAAAGCTGGTTAGGTGACCTAAAAAGCTGGAAGCTCAATAATAAGTGGCTCTTAGAAATTTCTGATATATGTCTTGAGGATTATGACCAGGTCTTTTTTGATTGCGGTGAGGAACTGCTGGATCTTAATGATTCAAAAAACTATCAGACTTTTAGGGAAAGAATACTGGAAGAATTAATATAGGTTATTATCTATTTAAGTAACTTTAAATAAGAGAAGTATACAGAAGTTTCTATTATTTTTTACCATAGGAGTATCTATGATTCCCAGATATACCTCAAAAGAGATGGGTTGGGTCTGGAGTGAAGAAAATAAGTTTAATAAATGGCTCGACGTTGAAAAAGCAGTAGCTGCAGCACAGGCAGAACTTGGTATTATTCCTGTGAAGGCTGCGGATGATATCAATAAAAAAGCCAGGTTTGAAGTTTCAAAGATAAACGAAATTGAAGAAAAAACAAATCATGATGTAATTGCTTTTCTTACGAATGTATCTTCATATATCGGAAGCTCATCAAAATATCTTCATTACGGGTTAACATCTTCGGATATTGGTGACACGGCTCTATCGCTTCAGATACTTGAAGCGATAAAAATAATTGAAATTAAAACTAAAAATCTGCTGGATATTTTAAAAATAAAGTCAAAAAAATATGCCCATACGATTATGACGGGCAGAACGCACGGGATTCATGCGGAACCCATAACACTCGGGCTTAAGTTTTGTGTTTATGCTTTTGAGACAGCGAGGAACCTTGAGAGACTGGAGCAGGCCGGGGAAAATATCGGGTATGGCAAAATTTCGGGTGCTGTTGGTACATATGCCAATACACCACCCGAAGTCGAGAAGAAAGTGTGTAATATCCTTAATTTAAAACCATCTCCTGCATCTACACAGATCCTTCAGAGAGACAGGCACGCGCAGTTGATTTCAACTTTAGGAATTTGCGGAGCTACTCTGGAAAAGATAGCTCTTGAGATAAGAAACTTGCAGAGAACAGACGTCAGGGAAGTTGAAGAGCCTTTTGGAAAGGAGCAAAAGGGTTCCTCTGCCATGCCGCATAAAAAAAATCCTATTATCTGTGAAAGGATATGCGGACTGGCAAGGGTTTTAAGGTCGAATACAATAACTGCTCTGGAGAACATTGCATTATGGCATGAAAGAGATATATCGCATTCTTCGGCAGAAAGGATAATAATCCCTGATAGCTTTATTCTGCTTGATTACATGCTTGATAAAACAATATCCATAATCAATAACTTAAATGTAATTGAATCAAATATGAAAAAAAATCTGATGAAATACGGGGGTATTATTTTTTCTCAGAGGGTATTACTTGAACTTATAAAAAAGGGAATGAAAAGGGAAGAAGCATATATTCTTATACAGGGCGCTGCACTTGACGCCTGGGGCAGTGAAGGTAATTTTAAGGAAAATCTAATGAAAGAAGAAAAGGTGTTGTCGCTCCTGGGCAGGGATGGACTGGAGAAATTATTTGATGTTAGTTATCACTTGAAATATGTAGATGAAATTATTTCCAGATTAGAAAACTTAAGATAAAGGTAATTTATATAATTAAGAAATAAATTAATTTTTTATTTGCGGCAAGGGCAAGGAACAAAAAGGAATGATTCAGCGGTTTTACCGGTACATCGATAAGGATTTTGAATATTGCTATTACATTGAAATATCAGAACCGCTTAATATATCTGAATTAAAAATACTTCAATGGCTGCTTGCTGAAACATTTGAAATCGGAAAATTCGGGGATAAATCGTTTTTAAACAATGGAAATAAAAATGTTGTTGAGATTGGACCCGGATTAAATTTTGAGACTGCATTTTCAACTAACGCAGTTGCTATCTGCCACTCATGCGGACTAAAGAAAATTTCCCGTCTTGAACGTTCAAGACGGTACTTAATTCCTAAGGATGTTGACCGTTCTGATTTTATTGATAAACATCATGATAGAATGACAGAATGCGTGTATCCTGAACCTCTGGAGACATTTGAAATCGGCATCGAACCAGAGGATGTGTGCATAATACCATTAATGGAAGAAAGTGAAGGGAACATAAAGAAGTTTAATTATGATAAAGGTCAGGGGATAGATGCTTTAAGAGGTTTTAACCGGAAAATAGGTCTGGGAATGGATGAGTGGGATGTAAAATTCTACTATAATCTTTTTGTTAATATTATAGGCAGAAACCCAACCAATGTTGAATGTTTTCAATTGGGTCAGGCTAATAGCGAGCACTCACGCCACTGGTTTTTCAAGGGTAAGCTTATAATCGATGGCAAAGAAGTTCCCGTGACTCTAATGGAAGTAATAAAGGCCCCGCTTAAAGCTAATAACTCAAATAGTATAATAGCGTTTAAAGATAACTCAAGCGGCATTGAAGGTTTTAAAATATGGACTATTACACCGGAGCATCCAGGGATTTATTCACCCTTTCGTAAAAAGCAGCTTACCTATCATCTGATATTCACAGCTGAGACGCATAATTTCCCCAGCGGAGTTGCTCCATTCCCCGGAGCTGAAACAGGGACCGGGGGAAGGATCCGTGATGTTCAGGCAACGGGAAGAGGCGGGCTTGTTATTGCTGGTACGGCAGGCTATTGTACCGGTAATTTAAATATTTCGGGCTATTTAATTCCCGGGGAAGATGATGGATTTAATTATCCTTCAAATCTTGCTTCTTCTCTTAAGATTATGATAAGAGAAAGTGATGGTGCATCAGATTATGGAAACAAATTTGGTGAACCGGTAATCCAGGGGTTTACAAGAACTTTTGGCCTTAAACTGCCGGACGGCCAGAGGCGTGAATGGATTAAACCAATAATGTTCACCGGTGGTATCGGACAGATTGGTCACTGGCACATAAAGAAAGAAGTTACACAGAAGGGTATGAAAATAGTACAGGTTGGCGGACCTGCATACCGCATAGGAATAGGCGGAGGTGCTGCCTCCAGTATGGTTCAGGGAGAAAATAGAGAAGAACTTGATTTTAATGCCGTACAGCGGGGGAATGCCCAGATGGAGCAAAAAATGAACCGTGTAATCAGGGCCTGTATTGAAATGGGTGAACGTAATCCCATTATGAGCATTCATGATCAGGGTGCGGGTGGGCCCTGCAATGTATTAACCGAGCTTGTTGAACCGGCAGGTGGCAGAATTGAAATAAGAAACATTCAGGTTGGTGATAGGACCATGTCGGTACTTGAAATATGGGGGGCAGAATATCAGGAACGTAACGCTTTTCTTATAAAACCGGAACGATTAAAGGAATTTCAGACAATCTGTAATCGTGAAAAAGTCAACTGTGAAGTCCTTGGAGAAATAACCGGTGAAGGCCGGATTACAGTTCATGACAGGCAGAATGACACCACTCCGGTTAATTTAAGTTTAAATGAAATCTTAAGCAATATCCCCAGTAAAACATTTGAGCTGGAAAGTATTCCTGAAAAACTGGAACCGCTTAAATTACCGGCCGGTAGTTCAGTAGAAGACTTCTTAGAGCTTATATTTAAATTACCCTCGGTTGGTTCCAAGGGATTTCTTGTGAGAAAAGTTGATAGAAGCGTAACGGGGCTTATTGCACGGCAGCAATGCTGCGGCCCATTGCAGCTTCCCGTTTCAGATGTAGCTGTAGTGGCGCAAAGTCATTTTGGACTTACCGGTGCGGCTATCGCTATCGGTGAACAACCAATTAAAATACTGATTAACCCTGCCGCGGGTGCCCGAATGGCAGTCGGAGAAGCATTGACTAATATGGTATGGGCGCTTATAACTGATCTTGAGCATGTAAAATGTTCCGTAAACTGGATGTGGGCTGCAAAACTCCCGGGTGGCGGTGCCGCCCTCTATAAAGCTGCAGTTTCTTTAAGTAACCTGATGAAAGAAATTGGTATTGCTGCCGATGGCGGCAAGGACAGCCTTTCAATGGCAGCTCAGGTAGGTAATGAAATTGTAAAAGCTCCGGGCCAGGTAGTTGTATCTGCTTATAGTTCAATGGAGGATATAACCAGAGTGGTAACACCAGATATTAAGAGGCCGGGTGAAAGCAAGTTAATGTTTATTGACCTTGCCGGGGGCAAAAATCGTCTGGGAGGTTCAGCGCTGGCACAAGTTCTGGGACAGATAGGGGATGAGTCTCCTGACGTAGAAAACCCGGTTCTTCTTGTCAATGCTTTTAAAGCGGTACAGAAAATGATAAGAAAAAATTTAATTCTTGCGGGTCACGACAGGAGTGATGGAGGGCTTATAACTACACTGACGGAAATGGCATTATCAGGAAACTGTGGAATAGAAGTAAAATTTACCGGAAAAGAAGAAATAATTCCACAATTGTTCTCCGAAGAGCTTGGTCTGGTTATAGAATATTCACCCGGAGACGAATCTGAAATTATCACTATTCTTAATAAATCCGATATTCCTTTTAATGTTCTTGGTTATACACATAAAAAAAGGCGGGTGCTTATCTACCATGACAAAAAAGTCCTGCTGGATATAGATATACCGGGACTTTTAACCTGGTGGGAATCAACAAGTGATCAGCTTGAGCGCCACCAGATGAATCCGGAACTTGCAGAGGAACAAAAACAATCGCACAACAGAGCCGGCCTTTCATTTAATATTTCTTTCAAGCCTGTCAGCACTCCAGTAAAGTTCTTGAACAGGCTGGAGAAGCCAAAAGTAGCAATTATCCGGGAAGAAGGAAGTAATGGTGACAGGGAAATGACCTCAGCATTCTTTACCGCAGGATTTGAGCCATGGGACGTTACCATGACGGACTTACTGGAAGGCAGTATGACCCTTAAAAAATTTAAAGGTGCCGTATTTGTAGGAGGATTTTCTTATGCTGATGTTCTGGACAGTGCTAAAGGATGGGCCGGTATTATAAAGTTCAGCCCTGGGTTAAAAAAGATGTTTGATGATTTTTATATGAGGAAAGATACTTTTTCTCTGGGCATTTGTAATGGCTGCCAGCTCATGACTCTTCTGGGCTGGGTGCCGTGGAGGGGAATTCCTGAAAACAGGCAGCCAAGATTTATAAGCAATCCATCAGGCCGGTTCGAGTCCAGATGGGTGTCTGTAAAGATATTAAAAAGTCCCTCCATTATGTTTAAAGGCATGGAAGATTCAATCCTTGGCATATGGGTGGCACACAGGGAAGGGCATTTATTCTGCCCTGATACGGAAATACTTTCAGAAATATCCGAAAAGAATCTTGCCCCTGTAATTTTTGTGGATGATGAAGGAATACCTGCTGTGAAGTATCCTTACAACCCCAATAGTTCTCCTCTGGGATTTACCGGGCTATGCTCACCTGACGGCAGACATCTTGCGATGATGCCCCATCCTGAAAGAGCATTTTTACTGTGGCAGTGGGCGTGGATACCTGAAAGCTTGAAATCAGGTTTAAGTGTTTCTCCATGGCTTACGATGTTTCAAAATGCAAGGAAGTGGTGCGAGGGAAACAGCTGATTTTTCCTAAAAATACCTTGTTTATTTTAGTGCTTTATTTGTTATAATGTTTTTGTTTGTTTGGTAGATAAGGATTTGTTTTTGTTTATTTAATAAAAACGATTGTTTCTAATAACAATAAAAAAAGTTTTAAAAATAAAGGAAGCATAAAATTTATAAGTATTGTTCCAGGATTAAATAAATATAAATAGGTAACAATACAATTGATAAATGGCCAGTTTAACATCAGATAAAAAATTTAATGAGAAATGCGGAATATTCGGAATATATGCACCTGGTAAAAAGGTAGCGAAAATCATTTTTTATGGCCTTCAGGCATTACAGCACAGGGGACAGGAGAGTGCTGGTATAGCTGTATCTGACGGAGAGAATATTTTAATCTTTAAGGATCTGGGTCTGGTATCACAGGTTTTCAATGAGCAGAATATTGCCCCTCTTCAGGGTCATATAGGAATAGGCCACACCCGTTATTCTACCAGTGGAATGAATATCTGGAAGAATTCACAACCACTTTACCGCATGTTTAAAAATGAAAGTTTTGCAGTAGTCCATAACGGTAATCTGATTAATGTAAAGGAAATAAGAAATGAACAGATAAAAAAAGGAATCAGGTTTGAAACCAGTGTGGATACTGAAGTTATAGCATCACTGATAGAAAGCTCGGAGAAAGAAAATATCGAAGATGCAATCAAAGAAGCAATAAGCAGGGTAAAAGGTTCATATTCGCTTCTAATATTAACCAGAGATAAAGTTTTCGGAATAAGGGATCCACATGGATTCAGGCCGCTGGTGCTGGGTAAACTTGAAGGAGATCATGTCATAGCTTCAGAGACCTGCGCACTGGATATAATTGACGCAGAGTTCATAAGAGAAATTGATCCCGGTGAGATTGTAGTATTGGACAAAGATGGCATCAGGTCTCAGATGATGCTGCCTGTCGATAGGATTTCCATGTGCGTATTCGAGCTTATTTATTTTGCAAGGCCTGACAGTTATTTGCATAATAAAAATATATTTGAAGTGAGGCATAAACTGGGGCGGGAACTGGCAAAAGAATCTCCTGCTGATGCCGATATAGTTATTTCCGTGCCCGATTCTGGTACACCTGCCGCCATCGGGTATTCTGCGGAATCCAAAATACCATATGCTGAGGGATTTATTAAAAACAGATATGTGGGAAGGACATTTATTCAGCCAGAGCAGGAAACCAGGGAGATAAGTGTCAAGCTCAAATTAAATCCTTTAAGGGACACCATACGGGGTAAAAGACTGGTAGTTGTCGATGATTCCATAGTCAGGGGAACAACATCAAAAAAAATAGTAAAAATGTTATATAATGCTGGCGCCAAAGAGGTGCATTTGAGAATTACCTGCCCTCCATTGCTTTATCCCTGTTTTTATGGCGTTGATATGGCCCAAAGGAATGAATTTATTGCCAATCATAAGACATTGGAGAATATAAGGGAATTTCTAAAAGTTGATAGCTTGAAGTATTTATCTATGGATGGTTTGGTAAAGGCTGTGGGCGAATCAAAAGAAAAATTTTGTTTTGCTTGCTTTAATGGTGAGTACCCGGTAAATGTTCTTGAAAATACCGAATCCGATAAATATTCAATAGATAAAGAGGAGAAAATATCTTCTAATGCCTGATAAAACTAACGTAAAAAAAAGTAAGAAATATTCATACAGGTCATCAGGTGTAAATATAGATAAAGCTTCAAACGTATTGAGCCAGCTTAAGAAGACGATAACTTCAACCTTCTCGGATAAAGTACTGAGTGATCTATCTTCTTTTTCAGGCCTTTTCCAGCTTGACTTGAAAGGCTACAAAAATCCGGTTCTCACTTCTTCGACTGATGGCGTTGGAACAAAAATACTGCTGGCAAAAAAATTAAATCATTACCATGATATAGGACAGGATGCAGTGGCAATGTGCATAAATGATATAATCTGCTGCGGGGCAAAACCCCTGTTTTTTCTTGATTACATATCCTGCGGAAAGGTAAATGAAGAAAAAATAAAAGTCATAATTAAGTCTATTTCCAGTAGCTGCAATTACTGCGATACTGTTTTAATCGGTGGAGAAATTGCAGAACATCCAGGAATGGGTGACGTGGATGATATTGATATTGCCGGCTTTGCAGTCGGTATTATAGAGAAATCAGCAATAATTAATCCAGGGCTGGTCAAAGAAGGAGATATAGTGGCCGGAATATCATCTTCAGGTATACACAGCAATGGATTCTCACTTATACGGAAATTAATCGATGATAAGAAACTTGACCTTAATAAAATATATAATTGGAGCGGAGGTTTATCGCTGGGAAATTTACTTTTAACTCCCACTAAATTGTATTTTAAAATAATAAATAGAATCATTGAAAATAAAGTAAAAATCCATGGAATTGCGCATATAACAGGTGGAGGATTTTATGAAAATATAAACAGAATAATACCCGGCAGCATGGATGCTTTAATACAGGAAGGAAGCTGGGGAATACCTGCTGTTTTTAATTTTTTTAGTGAACTGGGTAATATTGATAAAAAAGAGATGTTCAGGGTATTTAATATAGGAATTGGCATGGTTATAATTATCAATCCTGATGAATTTAGCAAGGTAAAAAAAATTGCCATAGAAACAGGAGAAAATATTTACAACATAGGCACCGTAATCAAAGGAAACGGAAAAGTAATAATAAAGGAGAGTTAAGTTGCTTATTAGAAAAAGAATAGCAGTATTTGCTTCAGGTTTTGGTTCGAATCTTCAGGCTCTTATAGATTATAACAAAAATAATGATTTAAACGGTGATATTGTCCTGGTATTTTCTAACAATAAAGATGCATATGCTCTGAAAAGGGCGAAGGAAAATAAAATTAAAGCAGTTTTTATGGATCCTTCAGCATGCAGCACCAGAAAACAATATGATATGAAGATTATAAAACTTCTGGAAGAGGAAAAAATAAACCTCGTGGTTTTAGCCGGTTATATGTTTATATTAAGCCACGAATTTGTTTGTAAGTTTAAGAACAAAATCTTAAATATCCATCCCGCACTTCTTCCTTCATTTAAAGGTGCCCATGGTATAAAGGATGCCTTTGAGTATGGTGCCAGAGTAACAGGAGTTACAGTACATTT
Source organism: uncultured Actinomycetota bacterium (assembly GCA_964560595.1). Lineage (GTDB taxonomy): Bacteria > Actinomycetota > Humimicrobiia > Humimicrobiales > Humimicrobiaceae > JAQVEM01. Next base: position 3,732 of record CAZLME010000026.1, on the reverse strand, counting down.
TGCAGAGGAGGATCTTGACAGTGGGCCGATAATACTTCAGGAAGCATTGAGTATTGACCAGGATGAAAGTCTGGAAGGACTGGAGGAAAAAATACATAGAATAGAACATAAGATTTATCCGCTGGCGGTAAAGTATTTTTGTGAAGATAAATTAAAAATAAACGGAAGAAAAGTAAAAATTTTAAATAAAAATAATTCAAAATAAGGGAGAAAGATGAACGTAAGAATTAAAAGAGCTTTAATCAGTGTATCAAATAAGGAAGGTATCGTGGATTTTGCAAAGGCACTTCAGGATGCAGAAATAGAAATTATTTCAACCGGAGGGACTTACAGAAAATTAGAAGAAGAAGGGATAAAAGTAAAGAAAGTAGAAGAATTTACCGGTTTTCCTGAAATGCTGAATGGTAGGGTAAAGACTCTGCATCCATATATTCATGGAGGAATACTGGCTGATAGAACTAATGAAAAACATATGAGTGAAATTACTGCCTCGGGAATAAATTTAATAGATATGGTGGTGGTAAATTTATATCCATTTAAAGAAACAATATCAAAGAGTAATGTCACCCTGGAGGAAGCTATAGAGAATATTGACATTGGCGGGCCAACTATGATCAGAAGCGCCGCTAAAAATTATAAGGGAGTGGCTGTAGTCGTTGATCCTGAAGATTATAAGAAGATCCAGAAAGAACTTGTGGAGAGCGGTGGTTTTATCAGTTCCGGTACACTGTTCAGACTGGCTGTTAAAGCTTTCCAGCATACCTGTGAATATGACAGTATCGTTTTCAACTACCTTAAAGGTAAGATAGGAGATTTTGTCAGTTCAGATATATCAGTAAGAGATTATCTCAACGTGAATTGTGGAAGCCCGGCCGGTGAAACTGAAGATAATTTCAGGGGAGCTAGTGGTGATTTTAAAGATATCCTTAACTTTGACCTGGTAAAAATCCAAAATCTAAGATATGGTGAGAATCCGCATCAAAAAGCTTCCTATTATAAATATAAAGACAGCAGCCAGGAAAATTTTACCGGTGCCAGTCAACTTCAGGGCAAAGAATTATCATATAATAATATTATGGATAGTAATGCTGCCTTTGGTATTGTAAGGGAATTTTCTGTCCCCTGTGTTGCGGTGATAAAACATAATAATCCATGCGGTGCCGCTGTGGGAAATACAGTTGAAGAAGCTTACATGAAAGCATATCAGTGCGACCCTGTTTCAGCTTTTGGTAGCGTTGTTGCCAGTAATATTAAATGGTCAGGGGAAGCGGCAAGATTTATGCTTGATAAATACGTAGAAGTAATTATTGCTCCTGATTTTGATGCTAAGGCTCTAGAAATACTGGCTGAAAAACAAAATTTGAGGGTACTCAAAATAGATTTTAAATTAGACAATTATTTAAGTAAATTAAACTCGGATGATTTTAAGCTGGAAAAAGTAGATATTAAAAGTGTTGACGGCGGGATGTTGCTCCAGGATCTGGACGAAGGTATGGATAATCGGATGAATATGAAAGTAGTTACAGAAATAGAACCCGATAAAAGCCTCTGGGACGACCTGTTATTTGGATGGCAGATAGCAAAGAACGTTAAATCCAATGCGATAGTACTGGCCGCCGGCGGCAGCACAGTAGGAATAGGGGCCGGGCAGATGAGCAGGATTGATGCGGCAGAAATAGCTATTAAAAAATCAAATGGGAGATGCAAAGGCTCAGTTTTAGCTTCCGATGCTTTTTTTCCATTTGAGGATGTGGCTGAACTTGCTGCTAAAAATGAGATTAAGGCGATTATACAGCCGGGCGGTTCAGTAAGAGATAAAGAAGTTATAGAAAGCTGCAATAAAAATAAGATTCCGATGATATTTACGGGGAAAAGACATTTCAAACATTGAGCATGTAAAACTTCCTGCGGCAGTTTTAACAGTTGATATTATTTTAAGATACAGAGACAAAGTAAAGAAATAAAAGAAAGTATACTATCAAGTTAGCAAAGTTTAAGATAAATAAAAACCCTCCACTGGAGGATTATTTCAGGGAGGGTTTTTAAAAATAACCTTTTTCAAATCTACTGAATGGTAGAAGTTGAATTAAATTCAGATGACTGTTTTGTTATAAGTCCTTTACCGGCAGCCTTTTTGACTTCATTTTCTATCTTTACAGGTTGTAAAGGATTTCTCTCCAGAGTATGTCTTATAACATCATCAATATTCTCTACAAATTCCAGTTTCAAACCTTTAAGTATGCTCACGGGTATTTCATCAAGGTCTTTTCTGTTTTTTTCAGGTAACACGACTTTCTTGAGCCCTGCCCTTTTTGCTGCCAGAAGCTTTTCCTTGAGTCCGCCGATCGGAAGAACTCTTCCTCTTAAGGTTATCTCTCCTGTCATTCCTACATTTCTTAAAACAGGTATTCCTGTAAATGCCGATACCAGTGATGAAGTTATAGCTACGCCTGCTGAAGGCCCATCTTTAGGTATTGCTCCTGCGGGAACATGAATATGTATATCAGATTTCTCAAATAATTCATCATCTATCCCAAAAGCTTTTGCTTTTGAGTGTATATAGCTTATTGCTGCTTTTGCGGACTCCTGCATTACATCTCCCAGTTTACCGGTAAGTATTAGCTCACCGCCTCCTTTATAATAAGTGGATTCAATAAGTAATATATCCCCGCCAACAGGAGTATAAGCAAGACCTGTAGCAACTCCCACTCTATTCTTATCTTCTATTTCACTCGGTAAAATTTTTGGAACGCCCAGATAATTTCTTACTTTTTTGTCAGTTATTACTCCAGAATATTTTTTACCTTCCACTATCTCTCTGGCAATCTTTTTACAGATATTTGCTATTTCCCGTTCCAAATTCCTGACGCCGGCTTCTCTGGTATATTCCTCAATTATTATAGAGATAGCTTCATTATCAAATTTGACATTGTATTTTTCTACTCCCTGCTCTTTTAATTGCTTGGGGATAAGGAATATTTTAGCTATATGGACTTTCTCTTCGGAGCTGTAACCGGGTATTTCAATAATCTCCATCCTATCTCTTAGTGCCGGGTGAATAGTATCCAGTATATTAGCTGTAGTTATAAACATTACATTTGAAAGGTCAAACGGTACTTCGAGGTAGTGATCCCTGAATGAATTATTTTGTTCCGGGTCAAGTACTTCAAGAAGGGCAGAGGAGGGGTCGCCCCTGTAATCTATTCCAACTTTATCAACCTCGTCCAGCATAAATACCGGATTATTTGTTCCAACCTGTGTGAGTCCCTGGATAATTCTACCGGGAAGCGCTCCTACGTATGTTCTTCGATGTCCTCTTATTTCGGCCTCATCTCTTATACCGCCGATTGACATTCTTATAAATTTTCTCCCGAGGGATTTAGCTATGGACTGTCCCAGGGATGTTTTACCCACACCGGGAGGACCAACAAAACACAAAATAGGACCTTTAGTCGCTTTACCTTTTAATTTCCTTACAGCCAGGTAATCAAGTATATGAGTCTTAACTTTTTCAAGATCATAATGATCGCCATCCAGGATTTTCTTTGCCTTTTTTAAATCCAGGATGTCTTTTGTTTTTTCAGACCATGGAACATCCAGCATCAATTCAACATAAGTTCTTACATAGGAATGTTCAGGAGACATAACAGGAATGCTCTCAAGCCTTTCTATTTCTTTTAAAACTTTAGCTTCTGCTTCTCTGGGTAATTTTTTTGTGTGTATTTTTGTCTC
>CAZLME010000025.1:6935-14932 GCA_964560595.1 uncultured Actinomycetota bacterium | reverse complement strand
TAATACAAATCTATATATTTCCTGTAAATTTTTGTAACTATGCCCACATACTCCGCGGATTTCATTCTTCCTTCTATTTTTAATGCATCAACTCCTGCCGTTGCCATCCACGGTATAAAATCCAGCAGACACAGATCACTTTTGCTTAAAATATATCTTTCTCCGGCAGCAATATATTTATATTTTCCATCAATTTCTTCCACTGTTTTATATTTCATTCTGCATGGCTGCGGGCATCTACCCCTATTCCCGCTTCTCCCACTTATAAACGAACTAAAATAACAGCTGCCCGAGTATGAATAGCATTGTGACCCGTGAATGAATATCTCTATTTCGGTCAATTTTTCTCTGCATAAACTCTTTATTTCATCCAGGGTCATTTCTCTTGCAAGAATTGCCCTTTTAAATCCGAGTCTTTTTATTAACTTTAAGGAGTAGGCATTATGAATATTAACCTGGGTACTTGCATGTATGGGAATATGCTCAAAAAGATCTCTTATTATTTTACATAAACAAAAATCCTGTATTATTATTCCGTCTGTACATATGGCAGTATAGTATTTAAGAAATTCCAATACCTCTTTTACTTCACTGTCCTTTATAAGAGTGTTAAGAGTAAGATATATCTTAACATTACGGCTATGGGCAATGGCAACCGCTTTTTTAAGCTGATTTAAATCAAAATTATCAGCATAAGCCCTGGCTCCAAATTTTTTATAACCCAGATAGATAGAATCTGCACCGGCATTGATTGCCGCAATTAACTGGTCCATACCCCCTGCGGGTGCAGTTAATTCTAACTTTTTAAAATCTTTATTCATCTTAAAAAAATTATAAGAGTACCATTTATTTTATAAATTATTTATGCAACTGGTTATCTCTTCCAGGGAGGGAATTCTTTTATTAAGGGTTTTTAATTTTAGAGCAGTATCTTTCATTTTTTTCTCTGCAGAATTAATATGTGAAATTACCTGCTTCTTTGCGGTACCGCAATCTACTTTTTTATTTGAAATGCAAGAGCAGATATCCGTATATTTATAAACGTCATTATCAAAATAAGATGAATGTTTTTTTAGCTCTTCAAGCTTCATATCCTTAAAAGTAATTTTTTTATTTATGCAGGACCTTATTATTTTCCCTGTAATATTATGCGCCTTCCTGAAACTTTCTCCTTTTTTTACCAGGTAATCGGCAATATCCGTAGCTTCCAGAAAACCTTCTTTCAAGGCACCGTTTATTTCCGGTTTGTTAAACTTTATATTCTTAATTAGCCTGGAAAAAATATCAATGCTTGATATTGTCTCATTATAAGCGCTGAATAATATTTTTTTGTCTTCCTGCAAATCACGGTTATAAGTTGAAGGCAGCCCTTTAAGCAGCATCATCAGCTGGATAAGATTCCCTATAACAATTGAACTCTTCCCTCTTATTAATTCCAGAATATCAGGATTCTTTTTCTGTGGCATTATGCTACTACCGCTGCAGAAAGATTCCTCTATTTCAATAAATGAAAACTCACTGCTGTTATATATAATAAGATCTTCGCAAAACCTGCTCAGATGCATCATTATTCTACTGCATGAAAAAACAAAATCTATTATAAAATCCCTGTTCCCTACCGTATCCATACTGTTTGGGTCAAGATTTTTAAACTTTAGAAGTTTTTTTATCAGTTTCCTGTCCAGATCATATCCGCTGCCGGTACAGGCCGCAGCTCCTATCGGAAGGTAATCACTGGATTCAAAATTATGAAAAAAACTTTCAGCATCCCTGTCAAATTTATAAAAATATGACATCAGATAATGTGAAAGCAGTACCGGTTGTGCTTTTTGCATATGGGTATACGCAGGGATAATTACATCCAATGTATTTTTTGCTATTTCCAATATATTATTCTGTAAAGTCACGGTATTATTCAGAGTATTTATCAGGGCATCTTTTATAAATAATTTTTCATCAAGGATCACCTGGTCATTCCTGCTCCTCCCTGCATGAATCTTCATGGCGGTATCACCAATTATCTTACCAAGTTCATTTTCAACCAGGCTGTGAATATCTTCATAGGCAAAGATATCAATTTTATCTTCTTCTATATTTTTCTTTACCTTTTCTAATCCATAAAAGATTTTTTTTAACTCATCTATGGTAATTATCCCGATTTTCAAGAGTCCCGCAGCATAAGCCGCAGTTCCCTTAATATCATAAAGATAAAGGTTTTTATCCAGGTCTATAGAAAAAGTAAACTTTTCTACTTCCTTATTCATATCTTTTTTTATTCTTCCCTTCCATATTTTATTATCCATTGATCCTTCCTTTTTTCCCTAATAATTCATAAGGGTAACCCCATAATTTGATAAAACTTTCCGAATGACTGTGATTAAATTTATCTCCTTTATTATAAGTAGCAAGATTTACATCATACAAAGAATGAACTGATTTTCTGCCCACAATCTTAAAACCTTTATGTTCGAGTTTAACTTTTACTATCCCGGTTACATACTGCTGACTCTCTTCTATAAACGAACATAAGCATTCCCGTAATGGAGTAAACCACAGCCCATAATATACCAGTTCCGCTAATTTCTCTTCCAGCATATATTTATAGTGTGTGAGTTCCCTGTCCAGTATCAATGATTCCAGCTGTGCGTGTGCCTCAATTAAAACTTCCGCCGCCGGAGATTCATATATCTCCCTTGATTTTATACCTATAAGTCTGTTTTCAACCATATCGATTCGTCCAATTCCATAGGAACCTGCTGTTTTGTTAAGTTTCTTAATAATCATATCAGCAGGAGTTTTTTTACCGTTAAGTGAAATAGGGATTCCATTGCTAAATCCAATTTCCAGATACTCAAATTCATCTTTGCCTCTGGTTATTTTTGTCCATTCATATATATCTTCGGGCGGTTCGTTCCAGGCATTCTCAAGCAACCCGCATTCAATACTTCTTCCCCACAGGTTCTCATCAATGCTGTACGGACTTTTTTTAGTAACCGGTACTTTAATATTACATTCCATTGCATATTTTACTGCCTCATCCCTTGATATAACCCATTCTCTCTGAGGAGCGATTATTTTAAAATCAGGCGCCAGGCTCCTTATTCCTACGTCAAAACGAACCTGATCGTTTCCTTTTGCAGTACAGCCATGAGCCACAGCTTTTGCTCCTTCTTTTTTTGCTATTTCCACCAATTTTTTTACTATCAAAGGCCTTGCCAGTGCTGTCGCCAGAGGATATTTTTTCTCATACTTTAAATTTGCCTTTATTGAAGGGAAAATATAATCATTTAAAAATTCATTTTTTGCATCAATCAACACTGATTTACAGGCCCCTATATCAAGTGCCCTTTTATAAGCCTTATTTAAATCACCTGGCTGGCCGCAGTCTATCAAAGCTGCTATTACATTCATATTATACTTATCTTTAAGCCATTTAATAGAAATCGAGGTATCAAGTCCTCCTGAATATGCAAGTACTACTTTATCGGTCATCTTTATTCCTTTCATCGATTATCCGGCAATACCGGATTATTTTTTATAATTTATTATTTAATATTTTATTTAAAACTGCTCTCTAATCATTATAATTAATTTCTCAGCATTATCCGGAGTATCTATAATACAAATTATTGTATCATCCCCTGCTACCGTACCTAAAATTTCTACGAAATTCATTCCATCGATCACCGCAGCTGTTCCCTGGGCTTCTCCGGGAAATGTTTTTATAACAATTATATTACCAGCTCTTTTTACGGATACAACGCTTTCCTTTAATTTCGATTTAAACTTCTCGGGATCAATGATTTTACCTTCAAATTGACCAGTCTCAACAGCATAATATTCTTCCTGCATATAGTTTCTGATTTTTACTATTCTCAAATAATTTAAATCCCTTGAAACAGTAGACTGTGTTGCATTGTATCCTCTTTTATTAAGTTCATTTAATAACTCTTCTTGGGACGATATCTTTTTTATACTAATTATTTCTTTTATAGCTCTGAGTCTTTTAGACCTGCTCATTTTAATTTTTCCTTTATTTTTTATTCTAATTGATTCTCTGTTATTCAATTTTAATTTTCGTAAATATAAACCACCGGCTTTTTATTTTATTCCCTATTTGAACATATTTTTTAGCTCCCGTATATGTAAGCCAGGAGCCCTTTCTGGGCATGCATGCGATTGGCTGCCTGCTTCAGGACAATAGAGTTTTTACTCTCCAGAACCTCTGATGTGATCTCCTGGCCGGTATGTGCTGGTAAACAATGCATTATTTTTACTCCTTCTTTTGCATATTTTAGCAAATCAGAGTTTACCTGGTATTTTTCAAGTTCTTTCAGTTTGCATTTATCCGTTTCCTGTCCCATACTTAACCACACATCTGTATAAATTATATCGGCATTACTTACTGCATCTACAGGATCGTTTATCACATTAATCTCACTTCCCTGCTGCTGATTCCCTGTATATTCAAGAATTTCTTCATCCGGAGAATATTTTTCGGGACATCCTATGGTCATATCAATCCCGATCTTTGAAAATCCCACAATAAGACTATTTGTTACATTATTACTGTCACCGATATATACAAATTTAATTTTTTTATTTAACATCCCCATTTCTTTTAAAGTCAGCAGATCAGCAAGCACCTGGCAGGGGTGGTAGGTATCGGTAAGACCGTTTATTACAGGTATATCCCCATATTTTGCAAAGATTTCCAGTGTCTCCTGCTTGAATGTCCTTATAATCACTCCGTCAACATACAATGAAAAAATCTTTGCCGTATCCTTATAGGATTCACCCCTCCCCAGCTGCAGACTTTTTGAATCCAGGATCACAGTTTTGCCGCCAAGCTGATTTATTCCGACTTCAAAAGATAATCTTGTCCTCGTAGAATGTTTATCAAATAGCAATACTATATTCTTTCCTTTTAAAATATTACTGTATTTATCTTTATTTTTCTTAATTTTTACCGATAAATTGAGTATATATTCAATCTCATCCCCGGAATAATCTTTCAGTGTTAAAAAATCTTTCTTCATTTACACCTCCTTTATTTTTGCATCCAGCCATTTTATAAGTATATCTATATTTTTCCTGGTTATTATAAGCGGTGGAAGAAACCTTAAGGTGCTATCTGATATCTTATTTATAACCAGTTTATCATTAAGAGCATCAAGAACCATTTTTCCAGCTACAGGCTTGTTAAATTCCATACCTACCATAAGACCCATTCCTCTTACCTGTTTTACTGCCAGATATTTATTTTTAATCTTTATTAATTTTTCCATTAGATATTGCCCTGATTTCTTAGACTTTTCAATAAGCCTGTTGCCAACAATATAGTCAATGACAGCAAGACCGGCAGCACAGGATGCGGCATTCCCACCAAATGTTGAGCCATGTGTTCCGGGTCCGAAGCTTTCTGTTATTTTTCCTGTAGAAATTATTGCACCTATGGGCATTCCTCCACCCAGACTTTTTGCTACCACCAGAATATCAGGATAAATATCATAATTTTGATAGGCAAACATGCTTCCGGTCCTCCCGAATCCTGTTTGTATTTCATCCAGAATAAGCAATAAGTTTTTTTCACTGCATATTTTCCTTAAATTTTTAATAAATTCTTTATCTGCTGGATATACACCGCCTTCACCCTGAACAGGCTCTAGCATTATGGCACATGTATTTTCGCTCAATAATGCTTTTACTGATTTCATATTATTAAGCTCCGCATATTTAAATCCGGAAAGTAAAGGCTCAAACAGTTTTTGCTTTTCCAGTTGAGCTGTAGCGGCAAGAGCTCCGAGTGTCCTGCCATGAAAAGCTTTCTTAAAAGTAATTATCTCATACCGCGCCGGACCATAGTTATCTGTTGAATACTTCCTTGCCAGTTTTATGGCACCTTCAATTGATTCAGTACCGCTGTTTGCAAAAAAAACTTTCTCTCCAAAACCTGAAATCTCACTGAGTTTTTTTGCCAGCATAACCTGAGGTTTATTATAATAAACATTTGAAGGTTGTATTATTTTACCAATCTGTTTTTTTACCGCATCAACTACATATTTATTACTGTGCCCGACATTAAGACATCCGTAACCTGCTATAAAATCAAGGTACCTGTTTCCTTCAGCGTCCCAGAGATACTGCATCTTAGCTTTTACAAATACTGCCGGCAGCCTATTATATGTCGGCATCAGATATTTATTACCAATTTCAAATATTTCCGCATTTTTTAAAACAACATTCATAATCATTCTACCTCCTTGTTTGTAATCATCGTACCTATGCCCTTGTCTGTGAATATTTCTATAAGAATCGAATGCTTATTAATTCCGTTTAATATATGAGTCCTTTCAGCTCCGTTTTTTAATGCATCAATGCATGCCATAACTTTTGGAATCATCCCCGAGCTTATCTTTCCGGAATCTATTAACTTCATGCAATCTTCTATGGTTATCTTTGATATTAATTCTGTCTTACCTTTTCCGCTTTCCACCATTATTCCATCAACATCAGTTAGAAGAATCATTTTCTTTGCATTAATCGAAATTGCAATCCTGGCAGCACATGTATCGGCATTAATATTATATGTATTTCCTTTATTATCTGCCCCCAGTGTGGCAATAACAGGTATATAACCGTTTTCTAATATATTATTTAAAAATCCGGAATTAATTCTCTCAATCTCTCCAACGAATCCAAGATTTATTTCTTTTCCATTCTTATTGTATTTTTTCTTACTGCATTTTATAAAACCGCCATCATTACCCGATATTCCCACAGCGGTATTTCCGTGTTTATTAAGAAAAGATACTATTTTTGTATTTATATCCCCGATCAGGACCATTTTTACAATCTCAATCGTATCTTTATCCGTTACCCTTAATCCATCAATAAATTCTGGTTTTATCCCTTTTTCTAATGCCATCTCGTTAATCTGTTTCCCACCCCCATGTATAAGCACTACTTTTATTCCCACATATTTCATAAGGATCAGGTCGTTAAGAACACTTTCCAGTATACTTTCATTTTCCATCATGCTTCCGCCTATTTTAACTACCACAACTTTATCAAAATACTCCTTTATGTAAGGTAGCGATTCCAGTAAAACTTCTACTTTATTACTGTAAAGTTCCTTAACCTTTTTGCTGTTATCTTTATTATTTTCCATCTTGATACCTTCTTTAAAATAATTTTTTAAAAGTTTATTGGTTGCATCTATGTACGGTATAAGGCATTGATTTTAATATAATCAAATGAAAGATCTGCAGTTAAAACTTCAAAATCTTTATGCCCGTAATTTAAATCAATAGTAAATTTTATTTCCTTATCTTTCATCAACTTTTTGACTTCTGCCATATCAAATTCTGTTCCCATACCATTCTCTACAATCAAAATATTATCAATGTATATTTTGACTTTATCCGGGTTAAAATCACAATCAACCGAACCCAGCGCTGAATTTATTCTTCCCCAGTTTAGGTCCTGTCCGAACATCGCGCATTTGAATAGATTTGAGTTGGCAACCTTAAAAGCCAGCTTTTTAGCACAGGACATATCTTTTGCATTTGCAATTTTTATCCTGATTAATTTAGTTGCACCCTCTCCGTCCAGTACTATTTTTTCTGCCAGATCTCTCATTACATATGAAAAAGCGTTTTTAAAATCATTATAATATTTGCTATTTTTATTTTTTATATATACACCGCTTTTTGAATTTGTCATGACTATCAGCATATCATTTGTGCTCTGACATCCATCAATAGTTATGCTGTTAAAGCTTTTACCGATTTCTTCATGCAGAAGTCCATCAAGCAGATTTTTTGAAATCCCGGTATTTGTTGTTATAAACACCAGAAGTGTCGCCATATTGGGCTCTATCATACCCGAACCTTTTGCGATACCTCCTATTATTATATCCTTGCCTTCTTTAACATTAATGCATACTTCAATTACCTTGAATGTAAGATCTGTTGTAAGTATCGCTTCTGAATCGT
>CAZLME010000025.1:0-6925 GCA_964560595.1 uncultured Actinomycetota bacterium | reverse complement strand
GCCTTTGCTGCTTAATTTACCCGAACACTCTTTTATTCCCTGCTCTATCCTGTCCATAGGCAATTGTTTCCCAATTACTCCGGTTGACGATACAATTATATTTTCACTTCCAATATTCAGGTATTTTGCTGCAATATCAACTGTTTTTTTAGCATTAATATATCCCAGTTTTCCCGTACAGGCATTTGCAACCCCGCTGTTTATAACAACTACTTTTATATTTTCCGATTTACCGAGTTGTTCTTTTGTAACTAAAACGGGAGCCGCAGAGAATTTATTAGTAGTAAAAACACCACGGCAAGTACTGCCCTCCCCTGCATATATCATGCAAATATCGGGTTTTTTTGAATTTTTAATGCCGCAGTGACATGCTGAAGCATAAAATCCCGGAACAGTGGTTATAGTCCCGCCTTTTATAATCTTGAAATTATCAATATCTTCATTTTTTTTATTTTGCTTTATACCCATAATAAATTTAAAATCCTTTCATTTTTCTAAGAAAATAATCCGCTAAAACTTAATCCTTCTTTTTCATCAAAACCCATCATTATATTCATATTTTGAACAGCCTGACCCGCGGCACCTTTTAAGAGATTATCTATTACGCTGAAAATCTTAAGTGTAGCGGTTCGTTCATCAAGTTTATAGCCTAATAAACACATATTGGTCCCGATTACATCCTTAAGCTGCGGTATTTCGGTGCCCATAAATTTAATAAAAGGAAGTCCCCTGCAGAATTTCTCAAATGAACTGTATATTTTTTCCTCTGCATTACTTTCTTCTTCTGTACCGATTTTACAGTAGATGGAGGTAAATATGCCCCTGCTTAAGGGAATAAGATGAGGCGTAAAATTTATTTTAAAATTTTTTCCCGAAATACCTTCAATTTCCTGCTCTATTTCCCCGGTATGCCTGTGTCCCGCAGCAGAGTAAGCATAAAAATTATTTTCAATATTAGTAAAAAGATACTGATCCACGAACTTTCTTCCTGCGCCGCTTATACCTCCTTTAATTACGGGAACAAGCCCCAGCAAAATAGAAGTAGGATAACAGCCTGGATTGGCAACACAATTACTTTTTTCTATCTTCTCTTTATTTATTTCCGGAAGACCGTATACAAATTCAGAAAGTTTGTTTTTCATAATATGCTCTGTTCCATACCAGTATTTATAATCTTCCGGTTTTTTTAGCCTGAAATCTGAGCCTACATCTATAACTTTAAAATTATAATTGTCTGATATTCCCATCAAATACTCCATTGATTTATGCGGTGGCAGGCACAGAAATATTATATCAATATCTTCCAGATCGCATTTTTTAGCCTCCTCAATGAAAGTAAGCCTGGTATCTCCGCTATCCTGGTATGAAGGAAATACATCACTTACAGCTAAATTTTTATAGGTCCTTGAAGTTGCAAAGCTTATTTTTACATACTTATGACCGCTTAATATTTTAACCAGTTCAAATCCTGTAAATCCAGATCCCCCCATAATTCCTGCCTTAACCATATTTTTCATGATAATATTACTCCCTACATTTATTATTTTGCATATTATACATAAATAATAAATATTATGCAAATTATTATTTATTTTTTCTAGGGATGGTATTTTTAATTTTTTCGCGTATTAAATAAAGTAAGGCAGTAAAAAAAATAACTCCAGAGTATATAAAAATAAGAATATCACCAAATTTTGAATAAAATGTTTTTTCCGGTATAAGAAAGACACTCCCGTATAATACCTTCTTTTCTAAAATTTCTGACCTTTCAATAATTTCTCCGGATGGAGAAATTATTGCAGACATTCCTCTATTAGCACAGTGAATCACATAACATCCATTTTCAATAGCCCTCACCTTAGAAAAAATAAGATGATGCCAGGGGGCTATACTTTTATCAAAACTTGAATTATCTGCCAGTACGAATATTACTTCTGCACCGTTATTTCTTATATTTCTTGCAATAGACGGTATCGTTGACTCATAACAGATATTTATTCCCAGTTTACCTTTCCCGGGATAATTAATCGGACTGTAATCTTCCGAGGGCATCAGATTTACTATTGAAAAATCCAGAAATTTCAGAGATCCCAAAATTTTTGGATATGGCACATACTGGCTGAATGGTACCGGGTGAACTTCATCATATCTTCCTGCAACTTCTAAATGCGGGCTGTATAAAAGAGCTGAGTTATAATATTCGGTATAATCTTCATTTTGAACATATTGTCCTATTAGTATATGTATATCTTCTTTCTCTGTAACTTCTCTTATGCGATTTTTAAAATTCTTATTATCATCAATAAATCCCCATAACATACTTTCAGGAAATACCACCAGTTCTGTTCCCTCTTTGAAAAAAATGCTTTTACTGTATTGTTCCGGGATTATTTCAATACCATCCTCCGAATATTTATCTTTGTAAGAAACATTGGGCTGCACTACAGATACTTTTATTTCATTATAGCCCCTGGTTTTTATAACACGGTCCAGTTTAGAATTTACACTTAAAATGCTATATGTAATAAATATAATTAAAATAGATATACTTATAATTAAATACCCGAATACGGCTCTCTTATTTTTTATGAAGACTACTATAGTTTCAAAAATACATGTATTAAAAAGTATTATAATAAATGATACTCCATAAATTCCCGTAAACCTTGCAATCTGCATAAGAGGTAAAAAATAATACTGGCTGTAGCCCAAAATACCAATAGTAAAAGCAAGGAGCGACTGTGATCTTAAATATTCCACAATTATCCAGACAGCGGGAACCAGAAATATCCTAATATACGGCTGATTTATCTTTTGAAATATAAAACATATTGCGATTCCGTAAACCAGAAAAATAATACTCAAAAGTGGTACCAGGAATAGCCACGCATATTTTACCGGAAGAACTGACATCCAGTAAGTAACTCCTGCAAAAAATCCAATACCGCATATAAAACTAAAAAAAAGAGTCTGTTTTAAATTTGACTTGTATATAACAAACAGGAATGGTATTAATGAAAACCAGGCAAAAAATCCCAGTTACCTAAAACTAAGAAACAAAAATATTGCGGATAATACTGATAAAATTAATCCCTGGTAGTTCTTCATATATGTCCCTATATTATAAATATCAGAAATTATTCAGGACTATTCAGACCCAAATAAACAATTTACAAAAATCAATATAGATCCTTTAGTCATAACCCTGAAAGTAATCTTTTACTATACTGCTCTTTCCAATATTTAATTTTAATAGAATCTCTTCCACTATTTTTACCATAACCATAGGACCTGAAATATAAAAAATCCGATCCTTTAAATCCGGGACTTTTTCTTTTATCATTTCTCTATTAATAAGCTGCGGTTCTATTACAAAATGTACAAGAGGCCACTTATATTTATTTATGATTTCATCAAAAATATCCATAAAGATAATCCCATCAGCTTTACCGCAGTAAAAAAGGATTACATCCGGTATTCTGCCTTCGTTTGCCAGATCCATTAAAATTGCACGATATGGTGTGATCCCAATTCCTCCGGCAATAAATACATATTTTGCTTTTAAATCTTTTATTATAAAGTTTCCACCCAAATTGAATCCCTCTATTGAGCTTCCCTGGTTTAATTCCAATAAAGCTTTTTTAAAGGAACTTCCCTTTTCGAAATCAAATTTAGTCGTTATAAAAAGATTTTTTTCAAAAGGAGCCGAAGAAATAGTAAAATGTCTGATTATCCCTCTCTCATCAGGATTCTTATGGGGTATTTTTAAAAATATGAATTGTCCTGCTTTCCAGGTTACAGGATTTTCAGGTTCAAATACAAATGTATAAGCATCTTTAGATTCCTGAATTTTTTTAATTAAGGTTAATTTCATACCTTATCTTATTTCATTAAATAATTTTGTATTACATTATATTGACCTTGAAAACTTTATTATATATAAAATAAAATTACATCAAAAAAATAGAGTTAATAATTTAAAAACATTATAGCATAACTTTATATTCAATCGTTAACTCTATTAATTACTTACATATTATTTAAATTAAAAATGAAGAGAAGCTGCAAGATGCGCAATTTTTCTTTTGCAGCGTCAAAAAAACGGGTAAGAAAATCTTACCCGTTTTAATTTTTTAGTATTTTAAATATTAATATTTCTAATTTTTAAATTTTTTCTATATCATATTTCGAATTATTATCAGTAAATTATAATAGTTATTTTAAAAATATATAATTAATCTTTTATAAAATTACAAAATGAACTTTACAGCTTTAATTTCCACCCATCGTAAGCAACTCTTACATTAACCTCTTCGCCGGCATATTCCTTTATTTTATTTATTAACTCAATCTCATCCATGGTAACAACCTGTTTTCCGCAGTGAGTAATTATTAGATTACCTACATTATATTTTTTACACCACCCTATTAAAGTTTTAATCCTGGTATGCCCGAAAAGTTTATCTTCTTTTCTTCTTACCATATTTATATTAAGGCTGGAACCATCGGCTATCATTAAATCAACACCGCTCAGTACCATCCCTTTATCCTCCTCAAAATCCAGAATATCCGGTGCATATATTATGGTTTTATCTCCTTTGATTTTATAAGCCACCGCAGGACATCTAATCGAATGAATTACTTCATAAGCGGTTACTTTAAAATCGTTTAAAATATATTCCCTGCCGCTTTCAATAATCCTGTAATTTAAGGGTTTATATTTTCCGTAATCAAATGTGGCTCCGGTTAGATAGACAGGGGCATTTATCCTGTTTTCCTCTTCTGCTGTCCATATATAATGGTCCGGGTGAGCATGGGTTATCAATGTGAAGTTAAAATCATTGATTCTTTTTATTAATCGGGGGTTATATTTTATTCCGAAGTCAATCAGTATGCCGGTACTTTTTTCTTTTACAATAAGAGACGAGTGATATTTATGTCTGGGACTGCTTTCCTCGATTTCTCCTCTTGTACCCGGGAACTCTATTATCATTTTTGTTATTCTCTAATCCTCGCATTAAATTTTTTGCCAAGATTTTCAAGGATCCTCTTTACTATTATCTCTATTTCGACATCTTTTAAAGTTCTGGAATTATCCCTGAAACTCAAAGAATAAGCCATGCTTTTTTTATTCTTCTCTATTTGCGTACCCCTGTATATATCAAAAAGACGCACGCTCTCTAAAGGACCGGTACCGCCTTTTTTTATCTCATTTACGATATCATCATTTTTTATTTTTTCATCAACTACAATTGCAAGATCGATATCTATTGATGGAAACTGGACTATAGACTTGTATTTATTTTCCGCTTTCACATTATTTACGAACTCATCCATATCTAATTCCATATAAAAAACATCCTGGTTAATTTCAGCTTCCATTACAATTAACGGATGGATTTTCCCGATTATTCCCATAATTTTTCCGTTAATATTTATTTTACCGCTAATTCGCGGGTGGAAAAAACTATATTCATTCTCTTCTATTTTAAGAGTACAGCGGGGATAATAAATATTATATACAAACTCCAGAATACCTTTTAGATCATAAAAATCAATGTTTCTTTCTTCCTCATTCCAGCTTTTCTGTAATCTCTTTCCAGTAAGCATTACTCCGATTTTATTTATCTCGAGAGGTAATATATCATCACTTCTTTTTTTAAAGATCCTTGATATTTCAAATATTCCGATATCCTTTATATTATGATTAATATTATCCTTAACATTTTTTAGCAGAGATGGAAGAAGCATTGTTCTCAAATACTTGAAATCCTCATTTATGGGATTCAATATTTCAACCTTATCTTTGTATTCCTTTTCAAGATCCAGTTTAAACCTTTTAATTGTATCTGCACCCGTAAAAGAATAATTTATAACTTCATTCAGTCCAATATCGCATAGAGACTGCCTTATTTCTCTTACAGTTTTCTGATAACTGGTATATTTTCCGCGTTTATTACTGGCAGTGGCAGGAGTAGAATCAAATTTATCATATCCATAAATTCTGGCTATTTCCTCTATAAGATCGATTTCTCTTTCTAAATCTTCATATCTCCAGGAAGGTATAATTGCTTCTATATTATTATTCTTTATCCTGTTATCAATTTTTAATCCGGTAAAAATACCGGATATCACATCTTTATTAATATCCTTACCCAGGATCTGGTTTACCCTGCCTGTCCTTAAAATTATTTTTCTCTGTCTTTCTATTTTCTTATAATCATCATAAATGCATCCTCCTATTTTATAACCTGCAATTCTGTTTAAGATATCCTCAAATCTCCCGATAGCAAATAAAGTAAGGAGCGGATCGATTTTTTTCTCAAACCTGTTTGATGCCTCGGAGCGGAGTCCGATTTTTTTTGAAGTCTTCATTATTGAAGGTCCGTAAAAGTTCGCAGATTCCAGGAGTATATTTTTTGTATTCTGGTTTATTTCAGTATCCTTGCCCCCCATAATACCAGCAATAGCTATTGCCTTGTTTTCATCCGCTATCACCAGCGCATCTTCACCCGGAACTCTGATAGAATCATCTATTGTTTTTATTTCCTCGCACTTTTTTGCTCTCCTTATTATGATTTTATTAGAATATAGAAGGTCTTTATCAAAAGCATGAAGCGGCTGACCGGTTTCAAGCATAACATAATTTGTCAGGTCTACAACTAAATTTACGGGTCTTACGTCGCACAGCAATAATCTGTGCTTTAGCCACAGAGGAGATTTCACATTGGGGACATCTTTAAAAATTTTTGCCGAGTAACGGGGGCAAAGATTATAGTCTTCTACCTTAATAACAAACTTTGAATCAGTATTCAATCTTTTTTTCAAGCTATAATCAGGAATTATAAGTTCAAAGCCAGTTAAAGCACTTATTTCTCTCGCAATTCCTATCATACTGAGGCAATCGGGCCGATTGGGTGTTACT
>CAZLME010000024.1:0-15103 GCA_964560595.1 uncultured Actinomycetota bacterium | reverse complement strand
TTGAAATCCCATCAGGTTGCATTGTTACTCCATAAATTGTATCGGCAATTTCCATTGTCCTTTTCTGGTGAGTAATTAATACTATTTGCTGTTTTTCAGAAAATTTTTTTATTAAGGTTAGAAACCGGTCGATATTTACATCGTCCAGGGCGGCATCTACTTCATCAAAAACATAAAAGGGCGAAGAATTTATTGAGTAAATTGAGAAAAGAAATGCCATTGAAACCAGGGATTTCTCCCCTCCCGATAGAAGTGAAAGACTGACAAATTTATTATTTCCAATATCTACCTTTAAATCTACGCCTATTTCATCATAACCGCCACCGTTACTCTTTTCAAGCTGCATTTCACCTTCACCAAGAGGAAATAAAATTTTAAAATAACTTCTGAAACACTTTTTAATCTCATCAAATTTATTATAAAAATAATCGGCAATCCTATTATTTATATCTTTAATTAATTCCTCCAGATTTTTCTTACTTCCAACAAGATCGCTTTTCTGATCAGCCAAAAAATCAAATCTTTTTTTAATTTTTTGATATTCAATCGCTGCATTTGGATTTACATTTCCATAATTTTTTATTTCATTTTTTAATCTTCTTACTTTAACTTCTGATTGCCTTATATTGCTGCTGGGCTCATAGCTTTTTAAAACATATTCAATTGATTCGTTATAATTGTCTACAATATTTTCTGTGATAGCTTCTACTTTTTCTTTTATCTGTTCTTTCTTGATATCTCCCTTGTATAAATCACTTTCCAGTTTCATTTTATATTGATTTAGTTTGCCTATCTCATTTTCCAGATTTTCTATTTTTTTCTGGTTTTCTAAGACTAAACTGTTTTTCTTCTCAAATTCCCGGTAAAGCTTCCTTTTTATATTTTCCGAAACCGATAAACAGTTTTCAAGTATTGAACATATTTTTTTTGCTCTTTCCAGATTAATAATACATATTTTTTCTAAATTCTTAATACTAGCCAGCTTTCCTTCTATATCGCTGATATTTTTTTTGTCCCTCGATCCCTCTTCTATTGATTTAGCATCTCTATGCTGTTTCCTATCTGCAATCATCCTGGATAATTTCTTTATCTCTTCTATAATTAAATTAATTTCTCCTTCAACATATTTTGCAATTCTAATATCTCCCACTTTTTCCCTTGTATTATCCAGAAACTTTAATAAATTGTTTACGATTTCCTCCAGCTTGCCCAAAACTTTCTTAAGTAAAGAAACCGCATAATCATCCTCTTCATTTTTATCTTCCGCCAATCTAATTGATTCATCTTTTTTCCCGGTATAACGGTTGAAGTCCATATTAAACATGTTTTTTAATGTCTTAAATACATTCTGCTTGCTTTTAATTAAAGTTATAATATTTGCAAGATTATTTTTTTCAATGTTAAAGCGGTCAATTTTTTCTCTCCAGGACTCGTAATTAAACTTTTCTTCACCAGTAAGTTTTAATAATCCATTCTTTTCATTTTCCATACAAGGAATTTTACTTTCTGCCTTTTCAAATTCATTCTTATTTTTTTCATAAGAATCATTCTCACTTTCCCATTCTCTATTTAAATGATTAACATGTGCAATAAAAAGAGAGATTTCTTCTTTTTTTAATAAATTATATATTTCTGAATATTTCTGAGCTCTTTTTGCTTCAATTTCGAGAGGATCCATTGTCCTTTTTATTTCATCCATTAAATCATCTATTCTCTCAATGTCATTTTTTACTTTTTCAAGCTTTACAAGAGATTTGTCTCTTCTGTTTTTATGTTTTGATATTCCCAGTACTTCTTCTATTACAGCTTTCCTTTCAATGGGTTTTAGCAACGCAATCTCGTTAATCTGTCCCTGATTTATTATTATATGAAGACCTTTCCCGATTCCGCTGTCTGCTGTAAGCTCCTGAATATCCAGTAATCTGCATGGCGATGAATTTATAAAATACTCACTTGCTCCTTTTGAATAAACTCTGCGGGTAAATTTAACATCTCTGAATTCCGTATTAAATAATTTATTTGAATTATCAAATAAAAGAGATACCTCTGCAATTCCCATTTCTTCATTTTTACTTCTGAAAATTATATCTGCCATTGAGTTGCCCCTCAGTGTTTTAGGGCTCTGCTCACCTAAAACCCAGGATATTGCATCAGCTATATTACTTTTACCGCTACCGTTCGGTCCGACAATCACACTGATCCCCGGTTCAAAAAATAGCTGGCTTTTATCTTTAAAAGATTTAAAACCTCGAAGTGTTATATTCTTTAAGTACAAATTTAACTTCCCTTAATAAAAATAAATATTTATAAATTTAAATTATATAGTTTCTTTAAAGTATTTCTCGCAGCATCTTGCTCGGAATTTTTTTTACTTTTACCTTTGCCTTTTCCGACTACTTTGTTATCAATCATTGCCACAGAGTAAAATAATTTATTATGGTCGGGACCTTCAGATTTAATTAATTCATATTTTATCAGCCTGCAGTAATCTGCATGCACAGCTTCCTGAAGATAGGTTTTGTAATCCATGATTTCAGGAGTTTTAATATGCTCATTAATTCTTTCTTTGTACCTTCCAAGAACCCAATTAAAAGTAAAATCAATTCCTTTATCAATATAAACAGCACCAATTAAAGCTTCCGTACTATCAGCCAAAATAGATATTTTCTTTCTGCCCTTGCATGACTCTTCGTTTTCACTTAAAAGTATTTGCTGATCTATCTTAATTTCTTTCGCTATGTCAAATAATGTCTTCCTGCTAATTAAAACAGATCTTATTTTTGCCATTTTCCCTTCAGGAAGATTGCCGTAATTCAGGTATAAATAAGATGTGATTATAAATGAAAGTACACTGTCTCCCAGAAACTCCAGCTGCTCATTACCTCTTGACCTGATATTTTTTTCATGAGCATACGACCTGTGGGTTAAACTTTGTATGTAAATTTTTAGATCTACCGTGTCAATCCCAAGACTCTGCAGCCATCCACTAATCCTTTTTTTAAAAACTTCCCGGTCATCGTTCATCAAAAGACCTTCGCCACCTTATACGCCGAAAATTTAATTCAATAATCTACAGAACTATTATTTAGAATAAGTATCAATATAATCCAGAGCATCTTTTACTGTAACAATTTTTTCAGCGTCTTCATCACTTATCTCTACTCCAAATTTATCCTCAAGCGCCATAATCAATTCTACTAAATCAAGTGAGTCAGCACCAAGATCGTCTACAAATTTACTTTCAGATTTGATATCTTCCTCTTTAACACCGAGTACATTAACCAATACTTCTTTAAGCTTGTCAAAATTTTCCATACTTACTCCTTTGCTGTTTTTTTACTTTTGCTATTACTCAATTTATATTTTTAATTTCTTTACTAATCTTTGTAATTAGATTCGTATTTAAACTATCTATTGCTACTCTTACCGTATTTTTAATTGCTTTTGATTTTGAGCTTCCATGTGAAATTATTACCAGTCCATTAAGTCCCAGGAGATGCGCTCCTCCATATTCTTCATAATCAAATTTTTTCTTCATTTTTATCAGTGAACTTTTAATACCCAGAGCTGAAAGTTTTGCCACTATACTTGAAGTTAAAATTTGTTTAATTTCTCCAAAAAAGAAACCTGCCATACCCTCAATTAACTTTAATATTACATTTCCTACAAACCCGCTGCAAACTGCTACATCTGTTATACCCTCGAATAATTCCCTTCCTTCTACATTTCCAATAAAATTAATATTTGAGCAGTCTTTAAGCAACCCGTAGCTTTCAATTGCCAGTTTGTTTCCTTTCTTTTCTTCTTGCCCTATGTTAACCAGAGCCACTTTTGGATTTTTTACCCCTATAATATTTTCAGAATAAATTTTTCCCATCACGGCAAACTGTTTTAAATATAAAGGCTTGCAGTCTGCATTGGCACCTGCATCTATCAATACAAATTTTTTATCACTCAGAGGAATGACTACGGCAATAGCAGGTCTTGCTATACTCTCTATCCTCTTCATATTAAAAAGAGAACAGGCCATTATTGCACCGGTATTTCCAGCAGAAATAAATGCATTGCCGTTTTCACCTGATGCTAATTGTGAACCAATATAAATTGAGGAATTTCTTTTTTTCCTTAAAACTTCTGATGGAGGTTCATCCATGCTTACTTCCTGGGGTGCTGAAACAATCTTTATACCATCAAGATTAATTTTGTTTAATTCTGCTGCCTTCATTATTTTGTCTATATTGCCCACCAGTTTAATTTTTGCCCCAAAAGCTTCTTTTGCCTCTATGGAACCTTTTATTATCTCCCCTGGGGCGAAATCACCTCCCATTGCGTCTACAATAATTGAGCGGTAGCTTGAATTGATTTGTACCATGACTATTTTTAAACTTAATTACTTTTTGATATTTCCAGTAACCTATCTACGTTTATATACTCCCTGATTACTTCAATTATTTTATCAATCTTTTTAATTTCATGAAATCTTACATGACCAATAATTTCCCCGACTTTTTCCACCGCGGTTAAAGTATCATAATTGACCAGGATCATAGGTACACCCAGTTCCTCTGCTCTCCCAAGAACAACAGTGCTTGGTTGAAAATTCCCAGTAAGTATCAAACATTTGGTAGGTGTCTCCAGCGCAGCAAGCTGGACATCAGCCCTGTCTCCGCCTGTTATAACTGCTTTACCGGCTTTTCTCCGGAAAAACTTTAATGCCTGTTCCTGGCCCATTGCTCCGACCATAAATGTTTCTACGAGTTCATCAACTTTATTTTGGGCGCATATTATCTGTCCTCCAAGCATTTCAGACATTTCTTTTACACTTACTGAAGATAGAATTTTATCTGAAGTTAAATATCCCAGAACCTCAATACCATTTCTGGTTAAAAATGGCACCACAAGTTTCTCAAGATAATCTATCTGGCTTCTCGGAACCCAGTTCACAATTACCCCTGATGAACAATTCTTTAAAAACTCTTTTGCGTAAAGAATCTGATCCACAATCTCAGTACTGTATTTAATAACTAAAATAGCTCTGGCCTGCAATTTCTCGCAAATTTTATTTGCAGATATACCCAAAAAGAAGCCATCCTCTATACTTTTAGCTCCTTCCAGAATCACAATATCTTTATCTTTCTTGATTCTGTTATAGGCTTTACCAATTAAATCAATAAATCCCCTTGAAAAATCCTGGTCCTTTAAACCTTCTCTATTGTGTTGTTGGGTCAGTACAATAGGACATACATCTTCAAGTTCTTCCTTTACGTCCAGGATATTTAAAATATACTGGGCGTCTTCATCAGTTGTAACCGCTCCTACCTTTATCGGTAGCGTTCCTACCGGTTTCATGTACCCTACTTTTAACCCTTTTTCAGCAAATAATTTTCCCACACCTACGCACATTGAACTTTTACCTGAAAAGGGTTGGTTAGAAATAAAAAATAACGGAACCATTTTAACCTCCTATTCTTATTCTTGCGTCTCCCGCTATAGAACCTTCGCCCTGTTTCTTTACAAACAGCGGGTTTATATCCATTTCAATTATTTCCGGAAAGTCTGTAACCAACTGAGAAACTCTGAGTATAGTTTCAACTATGCTGCCAATATCCGAAGGATTTTCACCTCTTATACCTTCCAATAACTTAATAGCCCTGATTTCGTTTATCATTTCATATGCAGTTTGTCTGCTTACGGGGGCGATTCTAAAAGAAACATCTTTAAGTACCTCTACATATATCCCTCCCAACCCAAACATAATCATGGGACCGAATTGAAGATCCTCGCTTACTCCTATTATCGTTTCTTTTTTATCCATAATAAATTCCTGTACCAGAATACCACTGATATTTGCATCAGGCATATATCTTTTTACATGAAAAAGAATTTCGTCATAATCTTCTTCCAGCTCTTTTTCATCCTTTATCCCAATCCTCACACCTCCCACATCTGTCTTGTGTAAAATGTTCGGAGAGACAATTTTGAGAACTAACGGATACCCGATTCTCTCTGCAATTTTCTTTGCTTCATTTATATCACTGGCAAGTTCTGCTTCAGGTATTCTTATACCATATGCTTCCAGAATTCCTCTTGCCTCTATTTCTCCCAGTTCCAATCTATCATCAGATTTGCATTTATTAAATATTTTCCTGACCTTTTCTCTGTCAACGTCAAAATTCTCAATAGGAACACTCTTCTGCAATTTCCAATCTGCATGTTCCATCATAACTCTCAGCGTATCTATTGCCTCCTCTGGAATATCAAAATTCGGAATATTTTTTTCAGCTAAAAAATCCACTGCTTTTTCTATTTCAGTACCTCCCAGAAAACTGGTCAGTATCGGTACTTCCCTTTTGTGCTTTTTCATAATTTCTGCTATCGCCCTGGCTGTTTCTAATGACTGAGTCATTGCCTGTGGAGTAAGCATCACAACTACAGCGTCGACATTACTGTCTTCCACCAATACTTCCAGAGTTCTTTTATATCTATCTGCCAGCGCATCTCCTAATACATCTATGGGATTATAAAAACATGCTTCTTCCGGTAAAAATCCTTTTAATCTTTCTATAGTTTCTATCTCCAGAGTTGCAAGTGTTATATTATTTTTTTCACAGGCATCCGTGGCCATAATACCGGGACCACCTGCATTTGTTATTATTGCAACTTTTTTACCTTTAGGCAATGGCTGGTATGAAAAAGCCGTTGCGTAATTGAGAAAATCTTTTATAGTGTTTGCCCTTATTATTCCTGCCTGTTTAAAAGCAGCTTCGTAAGCTTTGGCCGAGCCGGCAAGGGTTCCTGTATGAGAAGATACTGCCCGGGCTCCGGCATCTGTATTACCTGATTTTAAAACAATTATTGGCTTTTTCTTAGAAATCCTTGAAGATATCTTAACAAATTCTCTGCCGCATTTTACGCCTTCAAGATATGCCGTAATAACTTCAGTATCATCTTCATTTTCCCATTTATCAAATAAATCATTTTCAGAAATATCTGCTTTATTGCCCAATGAGACAAATTTTGAAATTCCAATATTGCAGGCATTTGCTTTGTCCAGAATAGCAGTACCCAGCGCTCCTGATTGAGATAAAAATCCTATATTGCCCCTTGGAGGCATGCTGGTTGAAAATGAGGCATTCAGGGGGCATGTAGTATCTATCACTCCGAGGCAGTTTGGCCCCAGTATTCTGATTCTATACTTTTTAGCTTTTTCTATTAACTGACTTTCTCTTTTTGCACCCTCTACTCCGGTTTCTTTAAAGCCCGCAGATATAATAATAGACCATTTTGTATTCTTTTTTGAACATTCGTCTAAAATCTGACACACATACTGCGCCGGTATGGCTATGATTGCAAGATCAACATCTGTAGGGATATCTAAAAGTGAATGATAGCATTTCAAACCGTGTATTTCATCCGCTTTAGGATTTACCGGAAATATTTTTCCTTTGAATCCTGATTTTATTATATTTTCCAGTATTACACGGCCAACTTTTCTTTCTTCTCTGGCGGCTCCAATTACTGCTACAGAATCAGGACAAAAAAAATTTCCTATGCTCAAATTGTAAACCTCCGTTTTTTCCCATGATCAATTTCTATTTACCTGTTTCCTTCTTTTCCTTCTTTTTATCTACTTCCTTTTTTTCCTTCTTTTTGTCCTTCTTCTCAAAGGTAATTATTTCATTTTCAGAATAATATCCGCAATTTCCACAGACTCTGTGCGATATCTTTTTACTGTGGCATCTTGGACATTCGGTGATATTTAAAATCTTTAGCCGATCATGGGTTCTCCGTTTATCTCTTTTTGACTTTGAAGTCTTCCTTTTTGGGACCGCCACTTCTATTTCCTCCTGATAATTATTTTGTTACAAACTTGTTATAAACAAATACAAATATATAAATATAACATAAAATAATAATTATTCAATAAATACCGTTTACTTTATTATCACTCCCCCTGTCCAATAGTACTCCTAAACTGTTCTCTTCCTTTTTCAATAGCGGTAAGTAATTTATGCAATACTGCTTCCAGGTTTGCCAGCTTTTCGTCAGCATAATCCTCAGCCTCAAGCCTTATGGTTCTTGCCCTTGCTTCTACTGCTGTCATTAATTCCTCGGATTTTCTGGTAGCATTTTTAAGTATTTCAGTTTCGCTTACAAGGATCTCTGCTTTCTCTTTTGCTTCACTGATTATTTTTTCAGAGTACCTTTTAGCTTCTTCTATCATATTTTCTCTCTCTTTTACAATCCATCTGGACTGTTTAAATTCTTCTGGAAGTATATTCCTCAGTTCATCTAATAAATCGTATATCTCGGTTTCGTTTACAATTATACTAGACGAAAAGGGAATCCTTTTACTTTTATCCAAAAATCCCTCAATACGGTCAACAATCTCAAATGCATCCATACTCTTCTCCATATCTCTTTTTATTTAAAATTATTTCTATTAAAACTTTCAATTATATCTTTTTCTATTTCTTCCGGGACCAGGCCCGTTATGCAACCTTTAAACATAGCTACTTCCTTTACTGCACTGGAACTAAGGTATGCAAATTTCGGATTAGTCACTATAAACATAGTTTCAACTTCTGGATTTAATTTTTTATTTATTTGTGCCATCTGGAATTCGTTTTCAAAATCCGATATAGCCCTTAAACCCTTAATTATAACTCCTGCTTTCATTTTTTTAGCCAGCTCTACCAGTAACCCGTCAAATGTAATAACCTCTATATTTTTTAAATCAGCCAGTGACTTTTTTGCAAAATCTACCCTTTTATTAATTGAGTAAAGAGGTTTTTTCCTGGGACTTTTTGATATAGCCACTATAACTCTGCAAAATATTTTAGAACACCTCCTGATTATATCCCTGTGTCCTTCAGTAAGAGGATCGTAAGTTCCCGGGCATAATGCTATTTTTTCCATATTTTAAATCCAATCTTCCAGCTTTAATATAAAGGAGAAAGGTAAATTACTTCTTTATCACCGAAGTGTGATTTTTTAATAACTTTTAATTTTTTTATTTCTTCTGTAATATTTCTTTTAAAAAAATACTCATATATGATAAGAGTATCTTCTTTGCTGATTCTTTTTTCCTTTATACTATCAAATATTTTCCTCATTATATCACTTTCAATTTTAAAAGGCGGGTCGAGAAAGATTATATCCCACTTCAAACCTTCATGAAAACTAAGAAAGTTTATAATATCACTTCTAATTATTTTATACTTTTTACTATCAATTTTTAAGCTTCTAATATTAAATTCTATCAGACTAATAGACTCAAAGCTTTTATCCACAAAATATGTCAGATTACATCCCCTGCTTAAAGATTCTATTCCAAGTGCTCCGGTTCCTGCAAATAGATCGAGCACATTTGCTCTTTCTATCCTGCTGCCGATAACATTGAAAATACTTTCTTTAACACTGCCCAGAGTAGGTCTAATTTTATAATCAGGGGGAGATTTTAACTTTCTACCTTTAAATTTGCCTGAAATAATCCTAATGATTCATCACCATCTATTTGAATTATTCTATTGAAAATATGTAAGGATATAAAGGTTGTCCACCTTTATGCATTTCTACGTCTACTTTAGGAAAGAATTTTTCAATCTTTTTCTTAATATTATCAATATCTTCCTGCCTGGCATCTTTACCTGTATAAAAAGTAATAATTTCTTCCATCGAAGTTATAATATCCCTTATCAGGTCAATTGTAGCATCTACCACATTATCTGAAACTACCCTTACCCTACCATTGGACAGGCCAATATACTCACCTTTTTTTATTTCACCAACCGTAAGGTTTGCATCTCTTACCGCCTGCGTTATCTCTCCATCTTTAGTCTTTTCGGCTACTTTTTCCATATTCTGAATATTCTCTTCCATTTCTACGTCCGGGTTGTAATTTAGAATTGCAGATATTCCCGCAGGTATGCTCCGGGTTGATATTACGTAAATATTTTTATTTTTTATTATTTTTTTTGCCTGATTTGCAGTCAATATAATATTTTTGTTATTCGGGAATATAATAACCTCAGAAACTTCCAAACTATTTATGGCCTTTACTATATCATATGTTGATGGATTCATACTCTGTCCGCCGCTTACGATAACATCAGTGCCTATACTTTTAAATATTCCTTCAAGTCCGTCACCATTAGCTATCGCCAGAAGAGCCCTTGATGTTCCGGTTTTTCCTTCTGCAGGTTCTTCCTCTTCGCCTGCTGCTTCTTTCCTCTGATCTTCCATGTTATTAATCTGGATGTCGTGAAGGGTACCTTCTCTTAATGCCGTTCTTAAAACTTTACTCGGATTGTTTGTATGGACATGTATTTTAACCAGACTTTCATCTCCGACTACCATTGCACTGTCACCATAACTCTCAATTCTTTCTCTCAATCTTTCTATTCTTATGTTTTTACCTTTTACCATAAGCTCCGTACAATAAGTATATTTAATCTCATAGGTACGTTTTACTTCTTTTAAACTTTCTTTTTCACCTGGTATATCGTCTTTATATCCGCTATCACCGCTATTATCGTTTCCACTCTGTTTTTTTACACTTCTGTTATTACCTGTATCTCCTGTTGATGCAGAATATACTTTATGAGACTTATTATCTTTCTTTTCCAGCTCTCTGTCTTTTATGCTTTTAATCCCTATCAGGGCTTTTTTGGTTCCAACCAATATTTCAAGAATACCCTGTGCCCCGGCATCTACTACATCTGCTTTTTTTAAAACCGGAAGAAGGAAAGTTGTACGTTCAACAGATTTCTCAGTTTCAGAAATAATCTTATTCAGAAAATCTATCATTTTTATTTTTTGTGTATTACCGGTTAAATTTTCAACAAAATCGCAGATATCCTTTATAGTAGTAAGCATGGTCCCTTCAGTTGGATTCTGGACAGAACTGTAGGCTAAATCTCTCGATGATCTTAATGCCTCTTTAATTACATCCAGATTCAAACTGTCACTTTTTATTATTATATCGAAGAAACCTTTAAGTATCTGTGATAATATTACACCCGAATTACCCCTGGCCCCCATTAACGCGCCAAATGCAGCTTTTTCCAGTACATTTTTTACAGAAAAATTTCCGGACTTTGGAAGCTCCTCTTTAATTGAGTTTAAAGTCAGAAGCATATTGGTACCTGTATCTCCATCAGGTACCGGGAATACATTTAAGTCATTGATTTTCCCTTCGTTTTCCTTAAAATTTTCTATTATGGTGCCAATTACTTTGTTTAAATCCTGTTCATTTATTTTATTAATCATAATATTAATCACCTTATGCTCAGACTATCAAGTATTCTGGTATATTATATCAAAATTAATTTTATTTCTATCCAGATAAAAATTCTTCTCCTGCTTACTTTTTTCTACATTCTCTAAGACTTTATTAATTTAAAATTGTTTCCATTAATAATTTATATCTGCTTTTTAAATTGCCTTTTTAATTACCTTGAAAATTAAGTAATAAAATGCTAATATTCCTTCCTGGTTTATTTATAGTTATTATTTATATTGTTTATATATATAATCCCTTAAACTAAAAATATAAAAGAATATATTTTTTTAAATATACAGGTAAAAACACAGGAGAAAAAAATGTCCAGAATATGCGAAATTTGCGGGAAAAAAACGACTTTTGGAAATAATGTAAGTCACTCACACAAAAAAACCAGGAGGACTTTTAAACCTAATGTTCATAAGACAAAGGTTGAATATAATGGTCAGATTAAGACTATAAACATCTGCACCGGCTGTCTGACATCAGGTAAGGTTAAAAAAATAGTTTAATTACAACCGGTCTCCTCTGCTTAAAGTTCTATTTCCAGATAGGATTCTTTTATGTTATATCCCATTTTTCTATACAAACCGTGACCAAACTGGGAAGCATGAAGCCCGATTCTTCTTACTCCCATACCCCTGGCGTATTCATGAAGATGCTCCATAATTTTTTTTGCAATACCTTTACCACAATGACCGGTATCCACATAGATATTTAAAATATAGGCCGATAAATTTGTCTTATGCTTTGGATTCGGTGGTCTCTCTTCCAGCAGTAGTATTGTTCCACACCCTACCGCAGCTTTACCAATAAATGTAATAATACTGTAATGATTCTTTTTATCTATTTTGTTAAGATAATACCGGGTGCACTCATTAATGAATTTAGCTTTTCTTTTGGCCAGGTTATCGTCCTTATATATTTCAGTAAACATTTTAAAACGATATCCAGCTAATTTAGCAGCATCTTTCTTTTCCGCTTTTTTAAATAATGGCTCATTCATAATTTTTAAATAGATTAATTTTCTTTTAGTTGACCTTATTATAATTTTTTTTATGTTTTTTTTATAAGGCTGCAGGCAAAGCCGGCTTCACTTCCAAAATAATAGGGCATTATTTCCAAGCAGGTTGTTTCTTTGTCACCCCGGCAGGTATTATCCTTTTTTGATTTTAAAATTGACATTAACATATCAAAAATGGCCGGTTTTTGCGCAGTATATTTTCCAATAAATTCTTTTAAAAACTTATCTATTACCTGCTGATTTTCTATGGGTGATAAAGTACAGGTATAAAAGACAAGCTTACCACCGTCTTTCAAGTACCTGTCGCAATTTACAACCATTCTATAAGACAGTTCTGAAAGACGAATAATATCATTTATTGTTTTACTGTATTTCACATCCGGATTCTTTGAAATAGTTCCAAATGCACTGCATGGAGCATCAATTAAAATTTTATCAAAATATCCAGCGTAATCACCAGATATTATTTTATTTTTAGAATTCCTATCATGAATAGTATTTCCACTTCTTTCCAGAAAATCCTTTTTAGCTGCATCTGCTTCTATAACCTCTACATTCTTTATATTTAACCTGTCCAGATTATCCTGCAATATCCTGAGTCTCTTTTTACTGATATCCACTGACACTACTTCTCCCTCATCGCTGATAAGCTCTGCAATATAAGTAGTCTTACCTCCGGGGGCGGCGCATATATCAAGTATTTTTTCACCTTTGAAGGGCTCTAAAAAGTATTTTACCGCTATCTGGGAAGAAATATCCTGGATTGATATTAAACCTTTATTATATGCATTTGTTTTAGCTATATCCTGGACACTTGCAACTTTTACAACACCCTCTAATATATTCTCCTGAAAAAAATTATAATCGCTATCTTTAATTTTGATATAATCTAATATAGGTCCTCCACTTTTTTTAGTACCTGGATTAGAATATTTGCTTTCAGCTGTCTCTATATTTAACTCTTTGGATAACTCTTCCCTGGTAATTTTACTTTTATTGAATCTTAAATAATTACGTGGATTTTCATTTAGTGCTCGGCAGATTAAAATACACTTTTCTTTTCCATACCATGTGGTCCAGTATTTTACCAGCCAGCGGGGATAAGAATAACTTATACTGATTCTGTCGACTTCATCTTCAATCAACCTTTTAATTTCTCCTTCTATAAATAAGCCGATGTCCGGGGTTGAACTTACTCTACGCAGTACAGCATTTACAAATTTTGAGGAAGATATGGAAGCATTTTTTTTAGCTAATCCAACACTTTCATTAACTGTCGAATAATCCGGAACTTTATCCATATATATTAACTGGAAAATTCCCATTCGAAGGATATTAAGCACTTTAAAATCCATATCCTTTATATTCTTATCGGAAAATAAAGAAAGTATAAAGTCAATTTTTAAATGATATCTTATTGTGCCCTTAACTATGCTAAAAATAAAACGTTTATCCAGCGCAGAAAGTTTATAATCCTTAAAGTAATAGTTTAATGTATCTTTTAAAGGTTTTCTTTCTTTAAAATATTTGACCAATATAAGAAAAGCGATTTTACGGGGGTTGGTTTTATCTTTTTTTTCATTCAAAATTATCACCGGTTCCGGGTCTGTATCCATTAATGAAATCTGCTGCTGACATTGCTTTTTTACCCTGAGGCTGCAGTATTTCAATCCTTATTATTTCATTTTTATTACACTTGACCAGAATACCTGTGTCCTTACCGGTATTTAATATAAAACCATTTTTCTTACTTTTAAAAGTTTTTGGATCAGGTAAATATGAATTTATTGTAAGCCCTTTTAGAAATCCTGCTTTTAATATTTT
Organism: uncultured Actinomycetota bacterium; assembly: GCA_964560595.1. Classification (GTDB taxonomy): domain Bacteria; phylum Actinomycetota; class Humimicrobiia; order Humimicrobiales; family Humimicrobiaceae; genus JAQVEM01. The sequence goes on along the minus strand of CAZLME010000024.1, from coordinate 971 downwards.
TATCCTTAAACCTTTCAACAAACAATAGGCGCCCGGATTTAAACTAAAAGCCCTGATCTTATTAACTATTTCTTCAGTACTATTATTCCAGTTAATCTTTAAATCTTCTTTTTTGATTTTATAACTGTAGGATGCATTATTTTTATTCTGGGGATAAGGTCTTATGCCGTCGCTTTCAATCAAGTCCAGCACTGTAACCAGAGTTGAACTTCCGAAAATTATTGATTTTTTTTCAAGACTGTCGCGATTATCATCTTCCTCAATTTTAAATTTTACCTGAGCATAAATATCACCGGCATCTACCTCGGGTATTACCTCAATTATACTTACGCCACCCATTTTGTCGCCACTCAGAAGTGTACTAATAATAGGAGCAGGACCTCTATGCCGTGGCAGCAGCGAAGGATGGGCATTCAGCCATTTTACCGGTTTTAATTCAAATATTTTTTTGGGTAATATCTTTCCGAAAGAAACAACTACTGCCGCATCAAAATTTAATCTTTTGAACTTATCAAAAAATATACCATCAAACTTATCAATCTGGATAAAATTAATTCCGAGTTCACTGGCTTTGCTCTTCACTATATTGGGAACTATTTTTCTTCCTCTTCCTGCCGGTTTATCGGTTGTGGTTACAACCAGCTCTATACTATGCCTTGATTTATACAGCTCTTCTAAAAAAGAAGCTGAAATCTCCGAAGATCCAAAAAAAATAATTTTCAATATATATCCTCCCGGTTTAAATATTCAGTCTTATTTCATTGATTTTAGACAGGAGTTCTCTTTTCGACTCACGGTCAAGACGGTCGATATACAATATTCCATTCAGGTGGTCAATCTCATGCTGAAAAATCCTGGCCAGTAAATCTTCTGCTACCAGTGCAATATTCTTACCTTTTAAATCCTGCGCTCTTACTTCAATTCTTTGAAATCTTTTTACATTGAACTCCTTTATTGAGTAGATACTCAGG
>CAZLME010000023.1:0-15253 GCA_964560595.1 uncultured Actinomycetota bacterium | reverse complement strand
TTTTTCATGGATTCTGGTAATTGAAAAGGTGCCTCAATTAATAGCAAATTTTTTCTTAGGTCTGGACATACATAGATTTTGGATTTTACTAATATTAGATATTATTATTTTAATTGTAGGAACATTTATTGATGTTACGCCGGCATTATTACTTATAGTGCCAATATTAATGCCGGTAATGGAAGGTATTGGAATAAATGGATTGCAATTTGGAGCTATTATGATAGTTGGAATAGCAGTGGGCCTGGTTACGCCTCCAGTTGGCATGTGTTTGAATGCAGCCTCCAAGATTTCCAAAATGGAAATCACTGAAATATTTAGGGGGGCACTGCCTTATTTAACCTGTAATCTCTTAATTTTACTGCTGGTTACTTTCATTCCGGCACTTTCGTTGTGGTTACCGGGGCTGGTTTTTAAATAAATTTAATTAGTATCTGCATGGGTATTAAGGATGGTTTAATTGTTATACTGGGTTCAGCAAATAGGACGCATAGATTTTGATTAGTATTATCTTAATATTTTCACATACTCCTTGTCGATTAGGGGTTTTAAAAGCCGGTATAAGCAGGATAATTGGTAAAAAAGAATAGGAGGAAATAAAAATGGAGATTAGACAATCATCAAATTCAAAAGATGCCAAACATTACACCACGGATAGATTAAGAGAGGAATTTTTAATAGAAGATTTATTTGTAAGTGGAACGATTAAGAGAGTTTATAGCCACATTGACAGGATAATTGTAATGGGTATCGTTCCGGCAGGAGAAGCAATCGAATTAGGGCAAAATCTGGATATAATGTATAATCTTGGAACGGACTACTTTCTGGAAAGAAGAGAGCTTGGGGTTATCAATATGGGACAAAAAGGTAGTATCATTATTGATGGAAAGAAATATGAAATGAACGCAAGAGACGGCCTTTATGTAGGTAAGGGAACAAAAGAAGTGCTGTTTGAAAGTGAAGATTCAAATAGACCGGCAAAATTTTATGCATTGAGTGCCCCGGCGCATAAGACTTATGAGACTACTCATATAGATATTAATAAAGCTAAAAAAGTTGAGATGGGTAGTGAAGAGAATTGCAACAAAAGGGTAATAAATCAGTATATCCAGCCGGATGTGATGGAAAGCTGTCAATTATGTATGGGGTTAACACAGATGGCGCCTGGAAATGTGTGGAACACCATGCCCTGCCATACCCATCAGAGGAGAATGGAAGTATATGCATACTTTGATCTACCAGAAGATGCCATGGTATTTCATTATATTGGAGAACCCTGTGAAACAAGACATATCATTATGAAAAATGAACAGGCAGCAATATCTCCTAGCTGGTCTATTCATTCAGGATGTGGAACATGTGCATATTCGTTTATCTGGGGAATGGTAGGAGAGAACCAGACATTTACGGATATGGATGCTGTTGAACTTAAAAGTATGAAATGATTTTTAAAAAATAACTAGGAGAAAGATATATGATAATGGATAAATTTAATTTAAAAGGAAAGGTTGCAATAGTAACCGGCAGCAGTACGGGGTTGGGCCAGGGAATGATAATAGGTCTTGCAGAAGCAGGAGCTGATATAACAGGAGTAGATTATATAGATGCTAAAGAAACCAGGGAAAAAGTTGAAAAAATAGGGAAAAGATATTTAGAAATAAAAGCAAATTTATTAACCGCAGAACCTATCAAAGGGATAATAGAACAAACAGTAAAAGAATATGGCAGAGTAGATATTTTAATAAATAATGCAGGGATTATCAGAAGAGAAGATGCAATAAATTTTACTGAAAAAGACTGGGATGATGTCATGAGCATCAACGCAAAGACAGTATTCTTCTTTTCACAGGCTGTTGCCAGACAATTCGTAAAACAAAAAACAGGCGGTAAAATAATTAATGTTGCTTCGATGCTTTCTTTCCAGGGCGGGATTAGAGTTCCTTCATATACGGCAAGCAAAAGTGCAGTTATGGGATTAACAAGAGCACTGGCCAATGAATGGGCAAAATATAATATTAATGTTAATGCAATTGCTCCCGGATATATGGCTACCAATAATACAAAAGCATTAAGAGAAGATAAAGCCAGAAGCAAAGCTATACTGGGCAGGATCCCGGCTGGAAGATGGGGGTTGCCGGAAGACGTAGCAGGTGCCGCAGTGTTCCTGGCCTCTAAAGCGGCAGATTACATTAATGGTTATACCCTTGCCGTAGATGGCGGCTGGTTAGCAAGATAAATTTTATGGAGGATTATAATGAGTGATGTTTTAAGGAGAATCGGGGAATCAGGCTTGGTTCCGGTTGTGGTTATAGATGATGCAGAACTAGCAGTACCTTCAGCAAAAGCATTAATAGATGGCGGTCTTCATATCATGGAGATTACAATGCGTACAGAAGAAGGTATAAAATCAATAAAAAGGGTTAAGGAAGCTTGTCCCGAGATGCTGTTAGGCGCCGGTACCATTCTTTCAATAGAAAAGGCAGAAGAATCAGTAAATGCTGGAGCAGAATTTATTGTATCACCCGGGTTAAATCCCGAGTTAATTGAGTGGTGTCAGAAAAAAAATATAGTTATAACCCCGGGTGTTGTTACACCAACAGAAGTAGAACAGGCCCTGAAGTTTAACCTTACCATACTGAAATTTTTCCCGGGAGACATTTTTGGTGGCATAAAAGGGTGTGAAGCGTTATATGGTCCATACCGGATGATTAAGTTTATACCAACCGGAGGGGTAAATGAAAAAAATCTGGCAGATTTTGCAGACAAACCATATATACATGCTGTGGGCGGGAGCTGGTTATGCAATAATTCTGATATTAATAATAAAAATTTTGATAAAATTACCGGGGTTGTAAAGAAATCTATTAATATATTACTGGGATTTGAGCTCGCTCATGTTGGAATCAATGCAGAGAATGAAGAAGAAGCTCTGACTGTTGCAAAGATGTTTTCAGATATTTTTGGATTTGCCCTAAAAGAGGGTAATTCATCCAATTTTTCCGGTGCAGGGATAGAAGTAAATAAGTCAAAAGGTACGGGAAATATGGGACACATAGCAATTAAAACAAATAGTATTTCAAGGGCAGTATATTATCTTGGAGAAAAAGGTTATAAGATTAACTGGAGTACGAGAAAAGGAACCGAAGACAAACCGATTACAGTTTATCTGGAAAATGAAATAGGTGGTTTTGCTGTGCATCTTTTACAGAAATAAAGGGAGAATGTAAATGAAAATAAAAAGGATAGTAACTTTTGGAGAAGTAATGCTAAGGCTAAAATCACCCGGTCTTGAAAGGCTTTTCCAGTCGCCAAAACTGGAAGCAACTTTCGGAGGGGGGGAGTCAAATGTAGCTATTTCCCTTGCAAACTTTGGTTTTGATGTTGCTTTTTGTACAGCACTGCCAGGGAATATAATTGGAGCTGCCTGTGAAAGCGAGTTAAAGAAATGGGGAGTTGATACTTCTTTAATAATACGCAATGAGGGAAGAATGGGAACTTACTATCTGGAGAATGGTGCAAATCAGCGCCCCTCTATCGTGGTTTACGATAGAAACTACTCTGCTGTCTCTATAGCCAGACCCGGTGATATAGACTGGGAGAAGGTTTTTGATAATGCAGAATGGTTTCATATTACTGGTATAACTCCTGCAATTTCCGAAAGTGCCATGGAACTTTCGTTTGAAGCAGTAAAGAAGGCGAGAGAAAAAGGAGTAACTACATCCTGTGATCTTAATTTTAGAGGCAAACTATGGAAATATGGAAAAGCTGCAACTGATGTAATACCTGAACTTGTAAAATATGTTGATTACGGGATTGCGAATGAAGAAGACTGCCAGAAGTCCCTGGGTATTAAGATTGATATAGAAGTGGAGAGCGGGATACTTGACATAGATAAATATAAAAAACTCAGTAAGAAAGTTCTAAAAACTTTCCCCAACCTTAAAGCTATAGCAATAACTTTAAGAGAATGTAAAAGTGCCGATATAAATAGCTGGTCCGGATGCATGAACGATAGAGAAAATTTCTACTTAAGCAGAAAATATGAAATTAAGGATATAGTAGACAGAGTTGGTGGCGGAGACGCATTTGCGGCTGGATTAATATTTGGCTTAAATAATTATGAGAATAACCAGCAGGCATTGGAATTCGCAGTAGCAGCCGGTTGTTTAAAACATTCGATATTAGGAGATTACAATAGAGTCTCGGTTAAGGAAGTTGAAAAGTTAATGGGCGGGGACGCTTCGGGAAGAGTACAAAGGTAATTTTTAGGCAACTTTTCAACTTTACAATCTTTATAAACCTCTTTTTTATTTGGTTGAAGTTAACCCTGCTGTTTGATTATAATATTAACTGATATAAAATATGATATCGTTATAAATAATATGTATGTGTTTGTTATATATATTGATTATTAAATGAAGGTGATAAACTTTGAGATTTATAGATTACAAATGTGAGGAATGTAAAAGTATTACAGAAATGGTTTTTACCGGGGATGATAATACTCAGATAAAGTGCGGTAAATGCGGAAGTAAAAATATGGTAAAAGTATTTTCTCCTGTGGGATTTAAAAGTTCCTCCGATGGAGATAATTATTCCGGTAGCTCCTCATCATGCAGTAGTTGTACAAGTGGAAACTGCAGTACCTGCTCCACCGGCAGATGACTATAATAAAATTGTGGAAAAGAAGACATAGGAAAAGTAGACATACAGATAATCCTCCGGGTAACCTTACATACTGCTTTTCACCTGGATGCCTTTATTAAATTGATTAAGACATTTGAAATAAAAATGAGCGTTTAAAAAAAAGAAGTTAAAAATACATTAATAATAGCAAGTTTTTCTGGTAGTAAAAAATTAATAAATAAATAATAATAGGAAATATTGGGTTAATATCATAAAATTATAATTAAAAAATAAGACGACAGGGGGTAAAAAATGAGTATTGAATGGAGAGATAGCCTGGCTTTAATGATAATAAGTTGGTCTCTGGGATACTTGGGAGTTGACCGCTTTTACAGAGGGGAAATAGGCCTGGGAGTATTGAAACTTATCACAGGCGGAGGATTTGGTATCTGGTATCTTATTGATGCAATAATAGCTACTGTCAGGTTTGGAAAGGAAAATCGTAAATAGGCGTAATAATTGTGGACTGCAAATAAAATAGCCGAAGTAGATATTACTACTGCGGCTATTTTTTATTATAACATTTTAGTTCCTTTATTTAATATTATTGGTCAAAAATAAGAAATAATTACTACAAATTAAACAAGCATGATTTAACAGATATATTAAAAAGTCGGAGTGTTACAACCAGGAGTTTTTCCAGAATAGTTAAGCCTTGAGGCTATTGGATTTCCGTATAGATTTTTAGAAACATAAATATTAAATATGATCCGGTTTCCTTTACGGATCCCATCTTATAAGTTGCTACAAGCCAGTCATGCTATCCAGGTTATAATCCGAGACATTGACATTATATTTATTTTTAATAAAATGTGTTGAGTTTAATAAATATATGTTTAATTTATCTTTAACGCGGCTACTTTATATCAGCACAGAATGTTTTTATTTTTAATATGTAAGAAAAATTTTTAGAGCGTGTCTTTAGAGATAAAAAAATAGAGCCAAAAAAAGATAGGGATTTAAGTGGGTAATACAGACACAGATAACAATATTATAGAAGTAAAAAACCTGGTAAAGGAATTTAAAGGGCTAAGAGCTGTTGATAATATTACTTTTTCGGTAAAAGAAAATGAGATTTTTGGTTTCCTTGGTCCCAATGGTGCGGGTAAAACAACCACTATAAATATAATATGCACACTTCTGTCAAAGACATCCGGAGAAATTACTCTGAATGGATATAATGTCGCGCGTGAAAGAAACAAAATTAGAAATTGCATAGGCATAGTATTCCAGGACCCCAGCCTTGATGACAGGCTGACTGCTCTCGAGAATTTATATTTCCACGGTCTTCTTTACAATATTCCCCGCAATGAACTTAAAAAAAGGTCCGAAGAAGTCCTGGAAATGGTAGACCTTATCAGCCGGAAGAATAGCCTTGTCATGACTTATTCAGGAGGGATGAGACGCAGGCTTGAGATTGCACGGGGCCTGCTTCATTATCCAAAAGTTTTATTTCTGGATGAGCCGACTCTTGGTCTCGACCCCCAGACAAGAAATAAGATATGGGATTATATAATCAAACTAAAAAAGAATAAAAATATTACTATTTTTTTAACTTCGCATTATATGGAAGAGACAGAAATATGTGACAGGATAGCTATAATAGATAATGGTAAAATTATTGCTCTTGATAGTCCCGATAATCTTAAAAATATAATTGGCGGAGATATTATAACAATACTTTCTGAAGATAATACTAAATTAAAAAAATATATAAAGGAAATCACAGGCAGCGAAGTACATGATGCAAAAGAAGGTAAGATTAGATTTGAGGTTAAAGACAGTTCCAGCTTTATTCCTAAATTTATCAAAAACAGCCCTGTTAAAATTTTATCCATAAGTGCCAGAAAACCTACTTTAAATGATGTATTCCTGGATCTTACTGGTAGAGAAATAAGGGAGGAAAATGCAAGTTCCAAGGATAGTTTAAGAATGCGGATGAGAGGGAGAATGAGACATTGAAAAAGGAATTAAATGGAATATATACGCTATGGTTAAGAGATATTAAGAGATATTACAGGGACAAACCGAGAATAATCGGGTCTTTTGCGCAGCCAATCCTATTTTTATTTGTTCTGGGAACCGGAATCGCAAGTTCTTTTAGTGTCTTTGGAGGCGGGGGCGGAGAAGAATTTTTAAATTTTATGTTTCCGGGTATTATCGGGATGACTGTTCTTTTCACTTCTTTTTTCAGCGCCATGTCAATTGTCTGGGATAGAGAATTCGGGTTCTTAAGAGAAATTCTTGTAGCGCCTATTTCCAGGACTTCTATTGTCATAGGGAAACTGCTTGGGGGTTCTACCGTGGCTATATTCCAGGGCTCTATAATCCTCCTTTTCAGTCCACTGCTTAAAATACCCGTTACTTTTATAATAGTTCTTAAAGTATTGGGCGTTATGTTCCTGCTCGCAATGACTATATCCACCATGGGAGTTATACTGGCCTCTGTAATAAAATCCATGCAGGCCTTTCAGGTAATCACTAATTTTTTGCTTATGCCGATGTTTTTTCTTTCAGGCGCTCTATTCCCCTTAAATAACACTATCATGTGGATGAATATAGTTTCTAAGATTAATCCTCTTTCTTACGGAATTGATGCTATGAGATCTGTAATGTTAAATGATCCTGCTCTGCAGTTACACCCTCTGTGGTTAAATATTGCGGTAATGATATTTTTAATTGTGGTATTTAGCATATCTGGAACTTTTTTATTCAGCAGGCAGGATTAAGGATTTTATTCTAACGCCTCTATTTCTCATATATTATTTCTATGTGATTATTTTTAATTCATTAAAAATTTTTTCTGCTTTCTGGTAGTCTATTGACAGGAACTCTACCAGGCTGTCTATTTTAAAATTTAGAAGTTCTTTTACCAGGATGATATTGGAATCAAAAAGTCTTTCTTTTTGCTTTTCAGAAATTGTGGACAGGATACTTATAGGATAAAGTTTTTTTGATTCAATGAAGTACTGAAGATTTTCAACTTCCGGATATTGCCATGCCATTATTTTTAAGCCCACGCAACAGGCGTATTTTATCGCATCCGAGGTGCATTTTGTGTTGGTAACCAGCCAGGCTTCAATTGAATTGCAGGAGGGGCTGTTATTTTTTATACAAGCTTTCTCAATATCCATAAACCTGCTGTTTATATAAAGGGCGGTTTTAATATCAGATTTTAACCCCGCCGAATTATGATACTTACACTCAACCAAATAAATTTTACCCTCTTTTTTTGCCACCACATCGACTTCGTGTTCAACACAATACCCCTTTATAAATTGCCCCACTTCTGCCGTAAAGCCATATTCTCTTAAAATCTTTGCTATGTATTCTTCAAAAACAAATCCTTCCGGTCCCATATTCATGATAGCTTTTTTAAGAGAATATCTGAGTGTGGCTTCTGGTCCGATTATTTTTAGCTGTTCCAGGGCTTTATTGTAGATCTGTGTAGTGGTCATATTATTTTTTATTGTTTTGCTGATTACCCTGGTAGCCTTTATGGCTGCTTCGGGTGAGGCACCGGCTTTTAAAAAGGATAAGTTTATTTTTTCTTTATCAAAGGGTTCTGCTTCACCATCGGCTTTAATGATATTTTTTCCCATAAGATTATTTAGAAAATATTTTTAAGTTTTATTTTTAATGTTACATTATAACATTTTAAAAATAAAATCTGGTTTTTATAAATTTTATAAATTAATAATATCCACAATATATTTGCTGCAGGGAGAGTAGATTAAACCAGGCACGGCTATCAGCCAAGATGGAACTCTGCTGTCAGGAGTTTTAATCAGCCGGATAATCATAAAAATATTGACAGGTGTTACATCCTTATGGTAATATATCGTAATACGTTATAACGATATACGTTATAACGGTATACGTTATAAGATTGAAAATTATTAATTCTAATATGAGTAATGGGAATGGTCAGTGATTTAAAAAAGTTAAAGAAATTAAAGAAGCTCTCCCCCCTGACAGAGACTACATTCTATATACTGATATCCCTTCTGGAACCGCTCCATGGGTATGGAATAATGCAGAAGGTATTAAAACTTAGTAAAGGTAGGTTAAACCTTGGCCCGGGCACCCTGTACGGGGCTCTTGGAAATATGGTAAGCATGGGCTTAATTAATCCGGAAGAGTCCGGTGAATCGGAAAGCCGGAGAAAAGTTTATAGAATAACCGGACTGGGAATAGAGTTAATCAATTATGAAATAGACAGATTAGGGGAGATGATCGGTAATGGCAGGGCACTTATAAATAAGCAAAAAACCAGGGGTGAAAATACAGATGAATGACAGAAGATTTAAAAATGTATTTAAAATATTTTTTGCCTGGCAGGAGGGAAAAGAGGAAAAATGGTTGAGGGAAATGTCAAAAGAAGGATGGCATCTCGATAATACCGGCTTTTTAAATTATATATTCAGAAAAGGCGAGCCCAAAGATGTGATATACCGGCTGGATTTTAAGATTATCAGGAGTGGAAACGTAGACGATTATGTAACTTTATATGAAGATGCCGGGTGGGAATACATATCAAGGATGGGATTCTGGTATTATTTCAGAACTGAAGCAAGGGAAGGGCTAAGCCCTGAACTTTATAGTGATAATACATCAAAAATAAAAATGTATAACTCACTGCGCTGGCTTCTTGTTATATTATGCGGCCCCATAGTGTATAATCTGCCAAATCTTTATGGGAGGATTATAAGAGCATTGACTGGCGGTGTTAAGGATGATCTTCTTGCTCAGGGGTTGATTATTAATTTTGCTTTTCCACTTGCAATATTTCTTACTCTGGTTTTATCCTTAATTATTTATGGGGTTATACGCATCTCGCTTATTATTAAGAAAATCAGGCTTGATATCAGGGAATAAGTTTACCCATGATTATTATATTTTTCCTTTTAGATCTATTATAATTCTTTAATTGTTCTAAAAAAATATCCTTATTGTATAAATTAAAAAACAGCTTATAATAAAGCTATTATAAATTAATAGCTTTATTAAATTTACTATTCTGGAGGCTAAATGAAAAAAAATATCTCTTTGAGTTTTGATGAGGAGCTAATAAAAAAAATTGATGATATATGCAGGGTAAGTGAGAGAACAAAATCATGGTTTGTAGAGAAGGCCGTAGAGAATTATCTTGAGGAAATAAATGATGTAGAAGTTGCCTTAAAGAGATCCCAGGATTTAGATTCAGAATTTATTACTGAGGATGAATTAAAGAAAAACCTCAAGTAACTAAAAGGAAAGTCAATTGAAATATAAAGTTCTTTATCATAGGAATATAAAAAAAGATCTCAAAAAGTTGAATAAAAAAACAATTGATTTGTTTTTTAAAATAATTAAAGAAAAAATCTCTGAGGATCCTTATTGTGGAAAAAGGTTAAAAGGAAAATACAGTAGTCTCTGGAAATACAGACTGGGTGATTTCAGGATAAGCTATACTGTCAGAACAGAAGAATTAAAAATATTATTACTCCGGGTAAGGCACAGGGGATGTATTTATGATGACATTCTGTTTTAAATTTTATTATTATATAATCTTAATAATCATTATAATGTTTCTTTGTAAAGGTCATTATATAAATAAAGGCAGGCGGTATATAGTTGTTTGATTATATTAAAAAGAATTTGAGCATAACAATTGGCATAATTCTTGTTTTCTTAATTTTTAGTAGTATTACATGTATATCATGTGATGGGAAATCTGAGATGATACAGGAACGATTGGTAACCGGTAAAATTAACAATATAACCAGTGTAGCGGTAAACAATGAAGATGTTAATAAAAGTGACGAATATATTAATGGAGATAGTAAAGATAATTTTAATAGATCCGACAGCATAGATTCACAGGATATTGTTACTGATAAAAACATTCCTGAAGATAACGCAGGTATGGAAAATCAAGAGAAAGAAATTATAAAAGAGGATGTCATAGAAGGGCAGGAACAGGCAGGCAGTGAAGAAAAAACGGAAATAAATGATAACACAGGCCAGAATGATAGCCTTGATATTGATTTCAGCAATAGTGATGACTTCAGGATAGAGGTGGACTTAAACAGCCAGAAGGTACTGGTATATTACAAAGACAATCTTATAAAAGAAATGATCTGCTCGGGAGGGACTGCGGAAAAGCCAACTCTTAAAGGTGAATTTAAAACTACCCAGAAAGGTGAATGGTTCTTTTCAGATAAATATAATATGGGGGCTCATTACTGGATAAGGTTTTACCATGATTACCTGTTTCATAGTGTTCCTTTTAATAAAAACGATCAGATGATTAAAGAAGAATATGATAAGCTGGGCAGTCCAGCCAGCCACGGATGTATCAGGCTGGAAGTGAAAAATGCAAAATGGCTTTATGAAATGTTGCCGATAGGCGTAAAGGTGCTAATTTATTGATCTTCCTCCACTGCCAGAACAGACAAAATATTTTGATAAATCAAAAAAATTGACAAAGTAAAACCACATAGTATTATTATAATGATAATCATTATCATTTTCATTAATATTATATATAATTAAGTAAACCCGAAAAGTGAATATCAATAATAAAAATATTAGTGATTATAAACAGAAAATTAAAAATAGCGGCCGTAGACTTACGGTGACCCGTATGACTGTACTAAACGCCTTACTGGAAAACCCGGCAGAACTAAGTGCGGAAGAATTGTTTTTACTCTCACATAAAAAATATCCAAAGATAGGGCAGGCAACGGTTTACCGTAACTTAAAATTATTGGAAGAAGAAGGCATAATAGAGAAAGCGGGTTATGAGAATAACAGAGTAATGTACAGGATAAAAGCTAATCAGGATAATAGCCCGGATAACAAGCATTATAAAAAGATACAGATCGATCAGGATAAAGAAAAGAAAAAAGCCGGCCTTAAAAGAAATATAGAAATCAATATTGAATCTCCATTAGAGATCAATTATAAAGGCACCTTTGAAAGTTATACGGATATGGATAAAATAAACGCGATCCAGAGCCAGTTGACCGAATGGCTTGGTGATTTAAAAAAATTAAAAAGAGAAAAGGAGTGGGCATTGGAAGATGCAATAAAAGATTTCGGGAAAGTCGATAAAATAATAAGTGACTACCAGAGTCAGAGAAGCGGTTTAATTCAGATGCTTCTGGATGTCCAGAATGAATACAGGTGGCTCCCCAAACATATTCTGTTATATATCAGTAACAGATTAGATATCCCGCTTACAAATATCTATGACATTGCTACTTTTTATAAGCATTTTAATCTTGAGCCTCAGGGTAAATATTCAATTGTGGTATGCATGGGCACAGCCTGTCATGTAAGGGGAGCAATGAACCTGCTTCAGAGAATTGTAAATATACTGGGAATAAAGCCTGGAGATACTACAGGTGATCATAAGTTTACCTTGAGTACAGTTAATTGTCTGGGCACTTGCGCGCTTGGTCCTGTGGCTATGATAGGTAATAAATATTACAGTAACCCATCTACCGGTAACTTGAAAAAAATATTAAAACAATTTGATTAAATTTTTAAATTTAAAAATTTAAATATTTTAGATAAACAAAGAGAAAGGTTAAAAATGGCTACCAGTAATAAAATAGGCTCTCTTAAGGATTTACAAAAAATAGCAGATAAACTGCAGGAGAAATTAAGCAATGCTGATGTAGTATTTTCATTATGCAACGGGCCCGGATGCAAAGCCTACTCATCAGAAGACATTTATGTTGCTATGGTTGATGAAATTAATAAAAATTATCCAGAATACAGAGATAAAATTATTATCCGGAGGACAGGCTGTCACGGATACTGTGAGATGGGGCCGATTATAATAGTATACCCCCGGGATATCTGCTACCTCAGGGTAAAAAGGGAGGATATACCCGAGATAATCCAGAAAACTCTAAAAGGGGAAATAGTAGAGAGGCTTCTTTATAAAGATAATAATGGAAATCCAATCATAAAAGAAGCAGATATTCCTTTTTATAAGTTCCAGAAAAGGATTCTTCTGGATAGCCACTTAAAGATAGATTCGAGGAACATCGATGACTATATCAGGATTGGAGGATATCAGGCTCTGGCAAGGGTCCTTGAAAAGATGAGCCCTGAAGAGGTTATTGAAGAAATCAGGAAGGCTAACCTGAGAGGCCGTGGCGGAGGCGGTTTCCCGGCAGGCGTGAAGTGGAAAACTACAAGGGATGCAGAAGGTGAACCAAAATATATAGTCGTTAATGCCGATGAGGGCGATCCCGGCGCATATATGGATAGAGGGATACTTGAAGGTAACCCCCACAGTGTTTTAGAAGGTTTGATAATCGGAGCATATGCAATCGGCTCCAGCAATGGATTTATTTATGTAAGACAGGAGTATCCCGTAACGGTGGAAAATGTGAATATAGCAATTAAAAAGGCTATGGAATACGGGTTGATAGGTGAAAACATTTTGAATTCAGGGTTTAATTTTGATATAAAAGTTCACAGGGGAGCAGGGTCATATGTGTCAGGAGAATCAAGTGCTCTTACTGCTGCCATTGAAGGCAATGTGGGAGAACCAAGACTGAAATATATACATACTTCTGTAAGCGGATTGTGGGAAAAGCCTACCAATCTAAATAATGTTGAGACTTTTGCGAATGTCCCACTGATTATAAAAAATGGAGCCGGGTGGTTCAAAGGTATGGGAACAGACAATAGCAGCGGGACAAAAATATTCTCTCTTGTCGGTAAAGTTAAAAACACCGGGCTGGTTGAAGTGCCCATGGGAATTACTTTAAGGGATATTATTTATAAAATCGGCGGAGGAATTAAGGATAATAAAAAATTTAAAGCAGTACAGACCGGCGGACCTTCGGGTGGTGTGATTCCGGAACAGCTTCTTGATCTCCCGGTAGATTTTGATGAATTGACAAAAGCAGGGTCAATGATGGGTTCAGGCGGAATGGTAGTTATGGACGAGACTTCCTGCATGGTAAATATTGCTCATTATTTCTTAAAATTTCTGGCTGATGAATCCTGCGGAAAATGCGTCCCCTGCAGGGAGGGTTTAAGACAGATGATTTATATTTATGAAAGGATTATGGAAGGGAAAGGCCGAGAGGAAGATTTAAAACTTTTAGAAGATTTATCGCTACTACTTAAAGAATCTTCTCTGTGTGCTCTCGGAACCACAGCGCCGAATATAGTGCTGACAACATTAAAATACTTTAGAGAGGAATATGAGGCACATATCTATTACAATACCTGTCCTGCAAAAGTATGCTTGCCTTTAATAACTTATACCATAAATACTGGTAAATGCGAAGGCTGTGGAAGCTGTGCTAAAGCATGCCCGGTAGATGCAATAAGCGGGGAAGATAAAAAACCACACGCAATAGATAGCAGTATATGTATTAAATGCGGTTCCTGCCTGGAAGCCTGTCCGGAAAAATACAGTGCTGTTGAAATAAAAACAGGTTTGGTTCCGGAAGAAACAATAGAAAAAGAAGAAATAAAAGGCGAGACGGATTCAGCATAATAATTGATTTTAAAAAGAGATATTAAGGAAGAATGAGGAAAAATAAATATTTTAAAAAAATTTTATAAATCAGGAGAATACTATTATGGATGCGAAAAAAGAAAAATCAGAAAAGGGGAAAATTTATATGATTATAGATGGTAAAAAGGTTGAAATAAATAAAGATGACACCATACTAAAAGCTGCAAAAAAAACCGGGATTCATATTCCCACACTGTGCTATCATGAAAAGATAAAACCTCATGGCGCCTGCAGGCTATGTATTGTAGAAATAGAGAAAAACGGCAGATCGAAAATAGTTGCTTCGTGTGCTTATCCGGCAGAAGAAGGTCTTATAGTGAAAACCGAGAGTCCAAAAGTAGAACAAATAAGAAAAAATCTTGTTGAACTGTACCTTGCACTGTTTCCTTTTAATACTGAGATAAAAAGGCTGGCCAAAAAATACAAATTAAGCGGGACCAGATTTAAAAAGGAAAACAATTACTGCATTCTTTGCGGGCTCTGCGTAAGATATTGTAGAGAAGTGAAGGGATACAATGCCATAGGGTTTGTCGGAAGAGGGACAAATAAAAAGGTTGCTTTTATTCCCGAATCTTCCTATTTCAAATATTGTGAAAAATGTATGGAATGTATGGATTTATGTCCAACAGGAGTATTCCCGTCAAATTACGGCATGGAAAGAATTCCGCAGATTAGTGATTAAAAAACGCTTTTGCCCTGTCTGGCTTAAAAGTCTCATAGAGCGATTCGGGGGTATGCGTGTTCAGATTATCCATCACCAGTGTTATTTTTATAGCGTTTTCATACTTTGCAGCAATTTCTTTAAAGAAAATAAGCCCAGTCACTCTTTGTTCTTCTTTTCGTGATCTTTAACATGCGGTTTCCTGCCAAGGGTTCGCATGCAATGAAAATGTTACATACACTTAAACGCTTGTATTGGCAATCATACTTAGCCAGCCGTCCCGGCGATGCCGGGATAGGAACTTTCATATTTCCTCCTATATTGATTATGAAGAAAATATATCACAATTTGTACGACACTTTAAGGTTGAT
>CAZLME010000022.1:6099-15349 GCA_964560595.1 uncultured Actinomycetota bacterium | reverse complement strand
TTTTATCCAGTGCCTTATTTACGAGCCTGTCGGCCTCCGTGTTTTGCTCTCTCGGTATAAACCTTAAGTCTACAAGTCCGTACATACCTAGTTTCTGGGATACCTTGAGGTATATTTCTAAAATATTTTTATCCTTTATCTTCCACACCTTTTTAATCTGATTACTCAAAAGCTTGCTGTCGGTATAAAGGACGATTTTTTTGCAGTTATATTTCGCTGCCATATCAAGAGCTCTCTCCAGGGCCATGTATTCAGCCATGTTATTGGTATATTGGCCTATATGCTCGCTTAATTCTTCAAGTTTTTTATCCTCATCGTCATATAATACCGCACCGACCGCAGAGGGACCGGGGTTTCCCCTCGAGCCTCCGTCAAAATATAATTTTAAATACTGATAAATTTTTTTGGTCATTTAAGATTCCAGTTCCTTTTTTATAGCATCTAATTCATCCCTATGCATTACAGCCATTCTGCCGCATAACGGGCACCGGTATACTTTATCTATATCTTCTATTCCCTCAGCTGCAATTGTAGGAATCTGCATATTGCATATATTGCAAATATTATCTTTCAGCACTGCTACAGCGATACCGCCTTTTTTATCTTTAAGTTCCTTATATTTTTTTAAATAATCATCGGGTATCCTTAAAGTAACACTTTCCCTTCTCTTTTTTAATCCTTCTGCAATGTTTTTTAAGACTTCTATCTTCTCACTTACCTCGTTATTTATCCGGTTAACATTTTCTTCTGCTTTATCTCTTTCCACCCGGGCCAGTTTTACTCTCTCTATTCTTTCCTCCATTTCAATCATAATCTCTAATATCCGGTCTTCCATTTCCGAATTCTTTTGCTTTAATATTTTTATTTCCTCCTGGTAATTTTCCAGTTCCTTTGCGCTGGTAATGGTACCGCTGAATAATTTATTATTATTGGTCTTTATTTTTTCATTCTGCAGTTCAACAGTGTCTTCCAGCTTCTTACGGCTACTCTCCAGTCCAGCATATTCACTGTTTATCTTATCAAAATTATCCTTAGCTCTCTCAAATTCCTCCCGGGCGGAAACCTGCTCTTTATTATTTTTAACCTCTCCTATCTCGGAGAGCCTTGCAGAAATTGCATTTTCTATTAACTGCAATTCAACAAGATCAACTACATTAAACTTTGCTTCATTCAAACCTTATACCTCCAGTACCCGTATCCTAATTTACTTTTCAGTATATCAACTTTTATCTTATTTTCCTTAAAAAAATCTTCCAGTTTGCCGGAAATGCCTTTTATGGCCAGCTTTTCACTGTTTCCGTGTCCAACAGCGATGATTATTTTACCACTCTCCGCAATCTGAAGGGCATTATGATAACCAATCTCACCAACCACAACTACGTCGCAGTTTATACCCGCCAGTTTGCCGGTAAGTGAATTAGCACTGCCGCATACTGCTGCTACTCTGCTGATTTTCTTATTTTTTATTTTTAAACCTTCCTTGCTCATCCATTCGAAACCGTCAATTTCAAGTCTTTTTTTGATATCATCGGCAAAATCCTTTAAAAGTCCGGGCCTGGCTAACTTCCCCAATCTGCCAATCCCGGCTTCTTTAAAATTATTTTCAATCTTATATATATCATATGCAGGCTCCTCATAAGGATGGACCTTTAAGGCTGCTTCAACCAGGCTATTAAGATCTTTTTTATTTACAATGCATTCAATTCTTACCTCATCGACATAATTTATACTGCCGATTTTACCTGTATAAGGTTTTGAGTTTGCCCCGGGGATAAAAGTACCCTTGCCTTCCACATTAAAAGTACAGTATGAATAATCCCGCCATTTTCCCCCGCCCTGGCTGCAGATTGCTTTTCTTATTTTTTCTTCTGATCCGCGGGGGACAAAAATAACAAATTTATACCACTGCTCGCACTGTTCTTCAATTACTTCTAAATCAATTAAGCCAAGGGCTTCCGCGAACAAATCATTTAATCCCCCTGCCATTGCATCATAATTGGTGTGTGCACAGTATACCGCTATTTTATTTTCAATCAGTTTTAGGATTTTCTTCTCAATAACTCCTGTACTTAAAATGGTATCTATGGAATTAAATATTAGAGGATGATGAGTTACTATCAGATCAGAGCCAGTATTAATCGCTTCACCGGCTGCTCCACCGGTTAAATCCAGGGTTACAAGAATTCTTCTTATATTACTATTGAGATCACCAATTTGCAGACCTGCCTTATCCCAGCTTAGAGCAAGGTTTTTGTTAAAGATCTTATCAAGGCATAAAGCAAGCTCTCTAAGTATCATATTATCCAGTTTAAATTGTATTATTGGTACAAATATTATAATATTTATGGTGAAATAAAAGAAATACTTTATGCTATTTTTCTATTTTTAAAGGAGGAAGATGGATCTACTTGATAATGAAAAAAAAGTTCTCGAAAGAATACCCGAAAAAATGTTAAAAATTCTTTATGAATTTCCCGGACAGTTTAGAACAGCAGAGAACATTGTAAGCAGATTGAATTTTACTTTTAATAAAAAATTTAAGAATGTCCTCATTATTGGAGTAGGCAGTTCAACCAATACAGTATACCGGCTGATAAATTCAATAGATATAGATAAAGTAAATATTCCTATTTTTATTTGTTCAAGACCCACAATTCCTTCCTGGGTAAATGAAGACACTCTGGTTGTTGCTGTAACTCACAGCGGAGATTCAATTGAAATCATTGAAGCAGTGGAAAAAGTCCTTAAATTGAACGCAAATGTAGTTGCTATTACTACCGGCGGCAGATTAAAAGAAAAAGCAATCTCCCACAGTAATATGATACTTCTTGAATACGAGGCAGACATGATTTCCCGTATGGCGGTAGGATGTATTTATGTATTCATTACAAGCATATTAAATAAAGCAGGCGCAATTGAAATCTGCAGTAACAAAGAGGAATGTTTTCTGGGAATTGACTGGAGTGAGGTTGAAAAAAACTTATCCGCTTTATCAAAAGAACTGGGCCCTGATATAAAAATCTCTAATAATATTGCCAAAAGAACTGCTATTAATCTTTTCGGTAATGTTCCTGTCATATATGGAAGTAATATGCTAACCGGTGCAGTTGCATATCGATTGAAAACCCAGATTTGCCTTAACAGCAATAACCTTGCACATTTCAATACCATCCCGGAACTGGATCATGATGAAATAGCAGCATGGGGAATGAAACATGAATTAAGGAATAGGTTTTTTGTACTTTTTATCACGGATAAAGATTCAAAAGAAGAAACATTGAAAAGAGTGGAAATACTAAAGGGAATCCTGATGGAGAAAAGAATTAACTTTGAAGAAATCATCCTGGAAGGTTCAAGTGATGCCATAAAAGGTTTTTCCGGTATTCTCCTTGCAGACTGGATCAGTGTATATATGGCAGTACTTAACGGAGTAGATCCCACTTCCTCAAAACTGCTTGACTTAATGAAGGCACGCTTTGAAAGAGTAAGTACTTATTATAGAGACGCGAAAGAAAAAGAGCCAGTAAATTAATACTTATTCAATTTACCAGAACTACCTGTCCTTTTAGCAACATAATCCATTAATTGGCAAAGAGCCGCATTATATTGGCATTACGTTGTTGGTGAAGAGCCTATTAAGATTGTGTTTAATTATCATTAATTGGCGAAGAGTTTTAAATCTGGTGGGCCTAAGCGGTATAAATCTAAACCAAATATTGAAAGAGATTGAGATATTTAGAAGGTTAATAAAATAGATGGTATCCATAACTTACAGATTTTAGAATTGTTTGTATAAACATGTAGAAAATAAATACTAAAAAAAAATAGCCAGGGATAATTTCCCTGGCTATTTAAATGGGCTTTAGTCCTGTCCTCAATTACTTATTTTTGTTCTTTTTACCATTGTTGCTTTTTTCTTTGTCTTTTCCTTTTCCATTGCCATTATCTTTCCCGTTACCATTGTCTTCTACACTATTATCCCCCTGGACAGAATCACCTTGTATTTCTTTTGTATCTTCAATTGTAGGTTCAGGACTATAATCTTTATCTTTCTTGAAATGTGCATGTATGGTCAGGTTTTTCTTATCAAAACTGAAGTTAAACAAACTTACCAGCTCACTTGCCAGGATTTTAGTATTACCTACCCTTAACCATACAAGTTCGAACCCTTCTTCTGCGGTAAAAGTATACGGTATTATTTCTCTATCTTCGCCAGAATAATTGCCTTCCATACCAAATGAACCACCATTATTGCTGTTGGTTATAACATGGAAAATCGTATTTCTACCCTCACCTGACTCACACTGTTCAAGTTCTGTAATAGCTTCATCTAATTTTTCCTGTAATTCAGCAATCTCTTCTTCACCTGCACCTGTTGCAATTGCCGCATCTAATGCCGCCTGGGCATCTTTCACGGCCAGCTGAAGCTCTTTCAATTCCTCTTCATCTATAGTTTTAAACCCAGAATAAGCTGCATTGGCTTCCTCAGCTGCCAGTATTGCTGCTGCCAGAGCTACCTGTGCATCTATTACTGCCTGTTCCGCAGATGCCAAAGCTGCTCCAATATCTGCAGCAATTGCTTGTACGGCTGCCAGAGCTGCTTGGGCTTCTTCAAGTGCCAGTCGAGCTGCCCCTAGTTGAGGATCATCTAGCTCCAAAGAATCTAGAAATGCCCGTGCTTCATCAACTGCTGTTTGAGCAGCTGCCACAGCCGCTTCGGGGTTTGTAGCTATCAGCTGTACTGCTGCTTTTACTTTCTGGGCCTCTTCAAGTGTCAATTGGGCTGCTTCTAAAGCGGCATTAGCTTCCTCGGCTGTAACCCTCAAAGAGTCTATAAGGGAAACTTCTGCTGTTCCGCCGGTTTTATCTACGACTCCACTTACATCTATCTGGAAACCAAAAACAAAGATCAGACAAATACTAAGTACTGAGATTAGAGAGATTGCCAATTTTCTTTTTACTACCATCATTACTTACCTCCCATAAATATTTTTTTATATGCGTTCATCTATATAAAAAGTCATTTAAAACCAGTGACTAAATAACCCATTTAGCTTTAAAATTATAAAATATTTTTGTTTTAACTATTGTATTATAACAATATTTAATAATTTAACAAGTTATTATATTAATAAATTATAGTGATTTTATTTTATAGTCATTTGTGTATTTATATAAAGTGGTGGGCCCACCAGGACTTGAACCTGGGACCTCCGCATTATGAGTGCGCTGCTCTAACCAACTGAGCTATGGGCCCTTTTTCTAATAAGGGAAATTCCTTATTAGACAATTGGATATATTAGTAAAAATCATTGAATAAGTCAATCAACTTGAAACCTTGATTTATGTGTCATGAATCCTTCCAGACTCATGTTTTTACTTTAAATCATCTGCTTCTGCTTGAAACTAAAATATCCGTTTTCTGCAACAATAATATGATCAAGGACATTGATACCCACGATATTAAAAGATTTACATAATCTATCGGTAATTTCTATATCATCATTTGAGGGCTCGGGGTCACCTGAAGGATGGTTATGTATAAATATAACAGATGCCGCGGAATCCCTTATTACTGGCTTTATCACCTCCCTCGGGTGGACTATGGAACTCGTGAGACTCCCCTGTGAGATTAAGACCTCCTTTATTATCTTATTTTTTACATCAAGGAGCAGTACCCTGAACTGTTCTTTTTTTAAGTCTTTAAGAAGAGGGATATAGTAATTTGCCACTTCCTCACTGCATCTGAAGCTTACATTATTTCCATTTTTCTCCGATACTGCTCTCCTGCCCAGTTCAATTGCAGCCATTACCTGGGCCGCCTTTGCTCTTCCGATTCCATTAATTTTTAAAAACTCCGAAAGCGATAAATCGAGTAGATTCTTTAGGCTGCCGTATTCAGTCAGTGTTTTTTTAGCCAGGTCTAGAGCAGAAATTCTTTCCTTCTTGTTCCCTATTCCTGTTCGCAGTATTATCGCTAAAAGTTCACAATCAGAAAGATATTCAGGTCCCTTTTTTATAAGTTTTTCCCTGGGTCTCTCATCCTCAGGCCACCTATTTATAGGCAGGTAATCCGTATCTTTACCGTAACTTTTCTTCAAAAAAGCCTTTCTTTATGAATTTTATATTGAACAGGAATAATAATAGCTTATTTACGTATTTATGTAAATATGTAAATTAACTTCCTTTGGCATATGGCACTAAATTTAGTACCGTTTATTTCGGTGATGTATAATGAATGCAATTTCAGCAAGTAAAGCAAGAAATAATCTATATAAAATTCTAAATGAAGTAAAAAACGGTCTAAAAAGTTAAACGATTACTTTAAGAAGTGAAGCTCAGGCAGTAGTAATTAATCCTGAAGAATTGGAAGCATCGGAAGAAACCCTTGATGTTTTAAGTGATAATAAACTTATAGCGAAGATACTTAAAAGCCAATATATTGATGAAAACATTTTTTCAAGAGCAATTTCATTCTATCTTTATTTTCAAATATTTGAAGTTAGTTGTTAACGGGTCTATTTATTCATGTTCCTTGAGTCAGGTCACTACTGCCTCATCGGTAAAATCTGCTGAAGGTCTGTAAATATCTATATCCAGTCCTGAGCTCTCATTTTCCTGTCTTTCCCTAAAATCCCTGAACTGCTCTCTGTCGCCCTCCGGGATATCTCCATTACCGGGAAATCCTCCTCCGGGAAGCTGCCTTCCCATTATTGTTCCCATGATGTTTGGAGCAAAACTTAAAAGACCTGCGATCATAACCAGTACCGTTAATATAATCGCCATAGTCTTTGCCCACCTGAGCTTCTTAATCCCAAAGACTACCCAGAGAACTATCATTATTACCAGAAACCCTATAGCTATATAGGGCATATATTGAATGATCCTAAATATTGCAAATAAACCTCCTGGTCTGGCTACCTGTTCCATCTGTCCTCCTTAAAAATATAGGATTATAATAGATTTATTATACTAATAAAAAATGAAGTAAATATGGAGATTGGACGGTTTTATATTTATATTTATTTATCCTGGGTAATAGGAAACATTATCAGAAAAGTCACTTCTTTCTTGTCCTGATCAAAACTTACCTTTATTTCACCACCATGATTTTCAACTATCTTTTTAGCAATGGAAAGTCCAAGACCAAAGCTCTTCCTATCACCATTACTGCTGGATCGGTAAAACCTTTCAAAAATATGAGGTATGTCTTCTTTATTGATAGCACTGGTTGTATTGGTAATATTTAAAAGTATTTGCTTTTGCTGGCTGCTGCTTTCCATGCTGATCTTTAAGCGTCCGCCGGGGTCGCTGTATTTTACAGCATTATCCAGAAGATTAAAAAACAACTGTTCGATCTGGATCGGATTTCCATGGATTGCAGATTTACCTTTAAAACTTGTTTTAAGCATAAGGTTTCTGGAATCGATCTGATTCTCATATAATTTTAATATCTTTTCCAATAATCCCTTAATATCGATTATCCTGCTCTCAACCTGATAATCGTTATCCTCAAGATCAGATAGGACAAGAAGTTCTTCAGTTACTTTGGATAATCTCATAATCTCACTATCGACAATGTTGATGGTCTCCCTGTATTGCTTTCCGGTGACTGATTTTTTCTGCTTCAGGACATCTATCCTGGTCTTCATTACTGTTAACGGGGTGTTCAGCTCATGCGAGACATTTTGTACGAACTGTTTCTGGCTCCTAAAAGCCTTTTCAATCTTATCCAGCATTTTGTCAAAAGTATTTGCCATATTGGAAATAGAGTCTCTTCCTTTTAAATTCAATCTGAGATGGAGTCCCTTTTTATCGATATCTTTAACATTTCTGGTAATAAGTTCCACCTGGCTCAGCATTCTTCTCAGTAGAAGAAATCCCCCAAATGCAGATACTAATATTATGGCAACTACCCCTCCAGTGATAGTGAGAAATACTCTCATAAAAAGATTTGGCGGTAGTATGGTCAGGTGGGCCGGAACTCTTGGAAAACCTTCCCTGTCAAATTCTTTCAGTCGCTCTATAAATGATCGATCAAGCCCGGAGTTTTCCATCAGATTATTAAAATATCTATCACCCTTCAGGTTAAACTGATAAACTACATAGACAAGAAATCCATAAAGTATAATGGAAATCAGTATTACGATCCCGAACCATAAAAATATTTTTGTTTTAAGTGTCAATCTCTTCATCTAGAATCCTATAACCTGAACCATAAATGGTTTTTATTACGTCACCCGATCTGCCTAGTTTTTTACGCAAATTCTTGATATGAGTATCCACAATATTAGTAAAGATATCTACGCTCTTGTCCCAGGCATGTTCCAAAAGCTGATTTCTGCTCAAAAGCTGACCTTTGTTCCTTAAAAGATATTCCATTATTATAAATTCTTTTTTAGTAAGCTTTATTTCTTTTTTCCCTACAAATATCTGCTCTTTATCAAGATCCATGCTTATATCCCGGCAGCTTAAAATATTTATTTTATTTTTTGATGCCCTCCTTAGAAGAGCCCTTATCCTGGCCAGGAGCTCAGTAAATTCAAAGGGTTTTGTCAAATAATCATCTGCGCCGCAGTTTAATCCTTCTACAATATTCCCCAACTGTTTTTTGGCTGTTAGCATAAGAACAAAACTTTCAACGCCTTCTTTCCTGATTTTCTCGCATAATTTTTCCCCGTCCATATCAGGAAGCATAAGATCAAGTATAATGATGTCATAATCAAATTCATGAACGAGATCATAGCCATCCTCGCCATTATATACTACATCAACACTGAATCTATGCTGCTCCAATCCTTCTTTAAGATTATCAGCAACCTTTTTTTCATCTTCTATTATTAATAGCTTCATATATATCAAACCTATTTCATCTTATTATTATTCTATATCTATATAGATATTTAATAAATAAAATATCTCTTCCTATTCATATCTCAACGAGTCTATTGGATGCAATCTCGCTGCCCTCATTGCAGGAAATATGCCGAATATCAGACCAATGGCAGTTGAGAATGAAAGAGCTAGTATTATAGGAGTCGCAGTGATTATTGAACTAATAAAGCTTCCCAGCGCCCATGTCAAAAGGTATGCAAATCCTATGCCAAAGATTCCTCCCAGTAAACTAAGTACTATGCTTTCAGTTAGAAACTGCATCATGATATCTCTGTTTTTTGCTCCTATTGCTTTTCTTATCCCTATTTCCCTTGTTCTCTCGGTAACGGACACAAACATTATGTTCATAATTCCT
>CAZLME010000022.1:0-6089 GCA_964560595.1 uncultured Actinomycetota bacterium | reverse complement strand
CATATTCCAATCGCCTCAGTTAAAAATTGATTGAGAATATGACGTTTTTTTGCACCAACTGCCTTGCGAATTCCGATTTCGCGGGTACGTTCAGTAACCGATACTAACATTATATTCATAATTCCTATTCCACCTACCAGAAGTGATATGGCAGCTATCCCGCCAAGAGCAACTGATAGAGTTGTGGAAATGGTACTTGCCATTTCCAGTATCTGGGTATTTCCACTAATACTGAAATTATTGCTTTCACCGGGAAGGATTTTATGCTGCATTCTGAGTATTTCCTTTGCTTCTTCGGTAGCTTCTTCAACCAGCTCTTCGCTGATCACTTTAGCTGAAATGCTGTCTACTGTATCAACCCCGTAGATTTTGTACTGGGCAGTGGTGATAGGTATATATACGGCATCATCAGGATCCATGCCAAAAAAAGAAGAGCCTGCTGATTTGACAGTACCTATGACTGTAAAATTTTTACCGTTTATTTTTATTATTTCACCTACAGGATTTATCTTGCCAAAATAATCACTGACTACTGTATCTCCCAATACCGCTGTATTTGACATATTTGCTACATCACTTTCGGTAAAAAAATTGCCCCTGTCTGTTTCATATCCCTTCACTATAAGATAGTCTTCAGTCGTACCAATAATGCTGGTCGTACCGCTCCAGCTTAGATAAGATATTGTCGAGTTTCTTCCAGTATAAGTCGGCACTACTTCATTCAAAAGCCCGGCTTCGGCTTCCAGTGCATATACATCTTCAAGATAGAGATCTCCTTCAACCACTTCTTCTTCCTCACCATTTCCGAACCTTTGCCTCATCGTCTCTCCCTGACCGCCAACCTGCTCCCTTCCCGGAGAAATAGTTATCACATTGGCTCCCACGCTTTGCACATTTTCAATAATAGCTGCTTCAGCACCGGTACTTACTCCCATAACTGCTACAACTGCGCCTACCCCGATTATAATTCCCAGCATGGTCAGGAATGTCCTCAACCTGTTTGACCCCAGGGATTTCAATGCAATCTTTATATTTTCATATATCCTTTTCATTTTGAATTACTCTCCTCCAGGTCATATATTTTATCTTCCAATTTTGGCATACTTCTAAGTTTTTCTCCGGCATCGATGGGATCATCGATCTTTTCTTCATTTATGACCGTCCCATCTCTTATATAAACTATTTTTTGAGCATGCTTGGCCAGTTCAAGTTCATGAGTGATAAAAAGAATTGTTTTCCC
The DNA here is from genome assembly GCA_964560595.1 of uncultured Actinomycetota bacterium. Lineage (GTDB taxonomy): Bacteria > Actinomycetota > Humimicrobiia > Humimicrobiales > Humimicrobiaceae > JAQVEM01. Next base: position 4,849 of record CAZLME010000022.1, on the reverse strand, counting down.
CAGTTTGTTCAGGTCCTGAAAGATAGCTAAAATTTCTTCTCCTGTTCTTGAATCCAGATTCCCTGTGGGCTCATCGGCCAGGATTAGGGCCGGATTATTTATAAGGGCTCTTCCTATGGCTACTCTCTGTCTCTGGCCTCCGGAAAGCTCACTGGGACGATGCCTTTCCCTACCTGTAAGTCCTACTGACTCTATTACATCATGTACAAGTTTTTTCCTGGATTTTTTTGAATTATTCGTAGAATAGATCAATGGAAGCTCAATGTTTCCTATAATATTAGATTTTGAAAGAAGATTAAAAGTCTGAAAAACAAATCCGATCTTTTTATTTCGTATCTCTGCAAGTTGATTATCGTTTAATTTACTTATATCGACATCCTCAAGAAAATATGAGCCGGAGGTCGGAATATCAAGTGCACCGATAATATTCATCAAGGTTGATTTCCCCGATCCTGAAGGACCCATGATTGCCACAAATTCACCCTCCCTTATAGTCAGGTCAGCTCCCCTTAAGGCATTTACTTTTATATCACCTATCCTGTATATTTTGGTAATATTTTTCATATCTATTACTTTTTGCTCCATTATTTATTCCCATCCTTTATTCATAATATTTAAATAGGTCACTGTATTCTTGAAGTAACAATTATATCCCCTTCTTTAAGCCCGGAAGTTACCTCAATATAAAGATAGTCATTTATACCTGTTGTGATTTCCACTTTCTTTACTGCCTGGCTTAAATTCTCCGTATCTACCTGCTGATCCGATATTAAAAGATCCACATAACTCTTTCCATCTTCCTTGTAAACTGACTGAATAGGAACATACAGGACATCCTCTGCCTTCCAGGTTATGATGGATGCATTAGCCGAAAGCCCGTAATACAAATCAATATCTTCTTCTGTCTCGAATTCTATCAATACTTCAAAGGATATAATTCCGCTATCACTAGTCGAAATAGGAATGATCTTTATCACGTTTCCGGTAAACTCCAGATCAGAATAGGCATCCAGGGTGACTAAAGCTTCATTACCTTCAGATATTTTGGATATATCATTTTCACTAACTGTTACTTTTGCTATAAATTCATCACTTATCAAGGAGATCACAGATGATCCAGCTGCCTGCTCGCCTGCCCTGAAATCAGAAGATAATACAATCCCATTATAAGGTGCAATAAGATTGTAGTCCTGCAGACTTTCTTCTGCTGCTTCCAGTTCTATTTTTGCAGTTTCTACTTTTAATTCAGCCTGCTTTATATTTTCAGCAGTTGTAGCTATTTGAGCCTCAGCTGATTGAGTACTGGACAGATTAGACCAGTATGTTGTCGACTGGCTTAAAACAGACTGCTCATAAGAGCTTTGGGCTGAACTTTGGGAAGTACTATTCTTATTATCAGCTGATTCAACTGAACCTTCTGCACTGTCAATACTTGATTGTTGTTGGGCTATGGTAAGTTCATAGTTTTCCCGTGCAACTTTAACAGTGTACTGTTTGTCTTTATTAGTGGGATCAAGAGCTAAAAGTCTTTTAGCCTCATCCAGGGCACTTTTTGCCTTGGTTATACTCAAGCTTGCTATATTCTCAGTATTTCCAAGGGAAGTCTCTGCACTCTCATAGGCTTGTCTTGCACTTTCGTTGGCATTTTCAAGGGATTTATAAGCACTGGCTGAAGATTCTTCTGCTTTTTTTGTATTGGTCTCTGCCAGCTGTATTGAAATATGATTTGCATCCAGAGCCTGCTGATAGTTTATCCGGGCAGTCCTAAGAGAGCTTTCAGAACTTTGTAGATCTATATCAGCCTTTTCCAGAAGGTCCATAGTATCAGAGTTATCCACTTTTACCAGGGTATCTCCTTCCTTAAAAGAATCCCCCTTCTCCAGAGCAGAGATTATTTCGCCTGAGACCTGCAATGTATAATTATTCTGTTTTTTTGAATCTACAAAGCCGGTAGTTGTGGTGATCTGTTGCATATCACCTCTTTCCAACTCAAATATTTCTATACCCTGATCGTCTGATCCATCCTGATTATTTCCAAACATCCCCATACCTGTGCATGAAGTCAGGACCAATGCAGCGATTAAGACAATAACTGCTGAAATAATGATAATAGAAATTTTTTTTCCTTTTGGTTTCATTTTCCGTCCTTTAGTAATTTTTTTATTTATTTTATCAATAAAAAATGAAGAAATTCTGGAGATGGGTCAGATACTTATAAATGCACAGAAAAGGACGTAATTTTAGTATTTAAATTAATTTGTTTATTATCCTTTTAATCTCAAGGAAAGCTTTATATAAAGAGTTCAAATCTTCATCACTCAGACTTTGGATTTTATTTTTTAACATATCAGTCATTTTCATCTTTTGTTTTTCAAGAAATTTTTTGCCAGATGGTGAAAGAGTTATTTTAACCACTCTCCTGTCTACTTCATTATTTTTCCTTTCAACAAACCCATGGTCAACCAGTTTATCGATCATAGGAGTCATTTGCTGCTTTGAAGTTAATAAATTACGTGAAAGTTCAGTCATTGTTAAATCTCTCTTTTCTTCTAATGCGGACATTGCATGGAATTGCATCATAGTAATCTTGCTTTTAACAATCTGTTCAGAGGGTTTGATAAGCTTTTGCTTTAAAAGTGGAAGTAATCCAGATAATTCCTTTGTAACTAAATCTATTCTTCTTTCTTTCATTATTAACCTCCATAGAGATTTCAAGATAATAAATTGACAAACAATCTAAATTCAATAATAGGAAAATTTATAAGATTTTATTTTAACTCCATATTTTCCTCATTATTTTATTGTATGCTTTGTGTATAATTTTAAAAATTATTAATAGAAGGAGTAAAAATGTTTTTTCTAAATCCATTTGCAATAGCTGGCGTAGTAATATTTACCCTTATTTTTTTAGCAGGTATAGCCTTTTGGATAGTATTTGGTATAAAAAAGTTTAAATGGGCACTTATTACATCAATTGTTATATCAGCATTATTTGTAATGACAGCAGGGATGTTTAGTTTAAGAATGGTATCAGCAAAAGTGATTAGTGGCGGAAGAGCACCTGGCCAATTTTCTAAGATTGAAAGAATTATGGATAAAAAAGATTTTTACATGTTTGGGCAAAGAGGATCTTTTGGCCTTAGAAAATCATTTAAAAGTAATAGACCAGACATTAAACTTGAAGGTATAGACAAGAGTGATCTTGAACAAATAAGACAACACTGGAATGAAATAGAATCTATTACTATAAATGCTGATATTGCTGTTGAATATAAAGAATAAACAATAAACTTAATTTTGGAGAGGAAGATTGCAATTATCAGGCTGGCATTCATGAAAGATAAAGCCAGAGTTATTGGTGCTTATACTCCTGATGGTCATGTAGCAAGATTTCCACTGCTTCCAAAAGAGCTGAGCATAGAAATGCAAGAAATATATCAAACTGATAATATCCTTACCCCATTCTTTAGTCCAGTTTTTAAGTGGTCCAAATACTAACTTTCAACTTGGACTATTTTTTAGGGAAAATGTCAGTAGGATTACTTGAAATTGAGATTTATATTATTTTTTCCAGCATAGGCTTTAGCAAGCGATATAAACATTGCACCTCTACTTTTTTTAATTTTCCCGGTAAGATGTGTATCCTTAATAATACTTAAAAATATCCTTATTCGCTGCTCTGATATTTTATCCACTATAGTACGGAATGCCCCCAGGCTGTGGTTATCATTAAGCTCTTCTGCTATTTCTTTAGCCAGTTCCTCCTTCTCCCTGGACCTATATCTTTTTAATCTAGGATTATTTTTTATCCCACTGTTTTCAGAATATTTTCCTTTTGAATAAGTACAACTTTCTAGCAGCTTCATTTCTTTCCCAGAGTTATCAGTCTTTGTGAGATTACATTTTCCCTTATCTCCTAAAGATTCTTTTATTTTTCTCTTGATATCGTTAATATCTTCTTTGTCTTTAGTGTTTTCTTCTTCTATTATCTCTCCAGAGCTTTCCACATCTCCTTCTCTACTGACCCTCTTAACGTTATTTAAACTGGTGTCTTTAATATTGGTATTGTTAGGGTGCAGGCCATTCACCAGGGGTGGTACATAGCGTTCACCAGGGTGGTGCATGTCATGCACCACCTCTTCCTTATTATCTTTATCGGACTGTTTTTTCTTGACAGACAATAGAGTATATAGGTTAGAAGTCTTTGATTTATTGTATTTATTTATTCTTGATTCCTTTTTTATAATGCCCTTCTTAATTAGAAAGTTTATAATCATTTGAACCTGCCTTTCAGACATGGAGCCCTTTTTTGCAATAGTTGGAACACTGGGGAAAGCTTTATCCTCTTTATCTACATATCTGGCAATAACTATATAGATCATTTTTTCATAAATAGTTAAATCTTGCCGGTCAAGCAGATCACATTTTCAAGGTAAAACCAATTTCTTACCCGGCCATCTCTTAAGTTATCTTTGCTCATTTCAAAGCTCTCAGTTTAAGTCTTCTTCTAATGCAAAAAGTCCAGTATTATACTGGGCTTTCTATATTTAAATAACTTTGATTTTCTTTTTAAATTTAAGGTTTACGCCAGGTGAGCTATAGCCTTCACTCGCCCTGCGAAAGATATTGTCGCTAGGCGGACTATCGAACTTGTCAGGCTCTCCTGAGAGATTAGCACTTCCTTTATCACCTTGTTTTTTATATCCAGCAGCAACACCCTGAACTGCTCCTTTTTTAAATCTTTGAGAAGCGGAATATAATAATTGGCCACTTCCTCACTGCATCTGAAGCTTACATTATTTCCATTTCTCTCGGAGATTGCCCTCTTACCCAGCTCAATTGCAGCTAT
>CAZLME010000021.1:0-15421 GCA_964560595.1 uncultured Actinomycetota bacterium | reverse complement strand
TTATTTTAAATAGAGAAGAATATCATGATAAAAGTGGAGTCTCTTTTTCTAATAATAGGCTTTTGAATTGTATGCTGGAAAGACTTGTTCCGTTTATGACGCATTTTATATCTCACATGGTTAAGAAATATTTTTATGCAGATTCAAAATGCACCGGCTGCGGCATATGTGAAAAAGTATGTCTTTCTGGAAAAATCAAAATGGTTGACAATAAACCTGTCTGGCAGAGATGTATTAATTGTTATTTATGTTACTCATGCTTAAATTATTGTCCTTCTGAAGCAGTCCAGATTTATTCAAAAATATGGATGAAATCTTATACAAGAGAAAAAGGCCGTTATCCTCATCCTTATGCGACAGTCAAAGATATTTCAAAACAAAAAAATGTATAAATATCATTTTAGTTTAGTTATTATTATATAATTATGAAGACACTGGTTGTATACAAATCATTATCTGGTTTCACAAAGAAATATGCCGGGTGGATTGGCGAAGAGCTACAGGCGGAATTGTTAAATATTAAATTCTTAAGAAAAGACACATTATTTAATATGACATCATAATTTTTGGTGGAAGTCTGCGTGCTGCTAGAATATCCGGTGTAAACATAATTAAAAAAACATGGGCAAATTAAAGGATAGACATATTATTATTTTTGCAGTCGGAGCTTCTCCGCCAGGTGAAACAATTGTGAAAGAGTTAGTTGAGGAAAACTTTTCGGTTGAAGAGCAAAATAGAATCAATTTGTATTATTTGCGTGGAGGATTTAATTTTAACAAACTGGATATATTACATAAAATAATTATGACTTTGTTTAAGTGGAAATTACTCTTAAGAAAAAATAAATCGCCGGATGCAGCAGGTATGCTGGCAGCATACTCAAAGCCGATAGGTTTTACCAGAAAAGACAATTAATTTATCTGGCCTTATTTAAGACGGTTCTGTTAAAAAATGGTCGTATCCGTGCTTTGCTAAAACTTCCTCTTTACCATTTTTTATGATTCTGATGCCTTTTGTCCCTGTAATTTCTCCCACCTTGGATCCCTTTACTTTACCAAGGTTTTCTTTTGCTACAGTGTAGACTAATTCAAAATCCTCGCCGCCATACAGGGCATAGTCCAGCGCAACTTTTCCGCATGCTTTTGCTGCTTTTTCTGTTTCCGGGTTTAAGGGAACCGAATCAGCGTAGATAACAGCTCCGGTGCCGCTCTGCTCGCATATCCTCGTTATTTCGGAGGCAAGCCCGTCAGAGACATCAATCATTGCATTGATATATTTTAAAAAAGGCTCTACCTTATAAAATTTTGACTGCGGTTCCAGGTGCTTCCTTTTTACCTCTATAAACCCTTCTATATTCTTTAAAAAAAGATTCAAACCTGCTGTACTGGAGCCAAGGTCCCCGCTTACAAGAATAATATCACCGGGTCTTGCAGATGAGCGGAATTTAAGGTCTTCTTTTTTTACTTCCCCGATCATGCATATATCTATTATGAGCTGACTGCCGTGTGTAATGTTTCCGCCTATTATTTCAATCCGGTATTTTTTACTGATCTCTCTCATTCCCTTATATATATTTTCAATGGTTTCAGCTTCAATTTTTTCTGGCAGCACAAGCGAAACAAGGAAATAACAGGGCTTTGCACCCATTGCTCCTATATCGGAGACATTGATTTCCACCGCTTTTTTACCGATCTGCTGCGGGGTAAAGTATTTAAGTGAGAAATGGTCGCCCTCCACAAGCGTATCAGTAGTAAAGACAAGGTAGCTGCTGCCGATTTTTATAACAGCGGCATCATCGCCAATCCCTTTAATTATATTTTTACTGGCCGGCTTTTTTGCAAGTCTTTCTATTAATGCAAATTCGCCGCCTATCTTTGAAATCTCCATTTAAAAATCCATTATTTTATTTTACAGTACTATATTTACTCTTTAAGGTATTTATTCACTATATCAATGGCGCAGTACTTCCCGCACATGGTGCACTTATCATCGCTTATTTTACTTTCTTTTCTAAACCTCCTTGCTTTTTCAGGGTCTATGGACAGATTTATTTGTTTTTCCCAGTCTAATTTTTTCCTTGCTTTTGCCATTTCTATATCTTTATCCATGGCATGCTTTTTGCCGGCGGCAATATCTGCTGCATGTGCCGCAATTCTTGTAATAATTACCCCTTCCCTTACATCTTCTACCGTGGGGAGCCTCAAGTGTTCGGATGAGGTAAGGTAGCATAGATAATCGGCGCCGCAGTAACCGGCAATAGCTCCGCCGATTGCGCCGGCGATGTGATCGTAACCTGATGCGATATCGGTAACAAGCGGACCCAGCACATAAAATGGCGCATTGCCGCAGAGCTTTTTCTCCAGGATGACATTTGCTTCTATCTGGTCAATGGACATGTGGCCGGGACCTTCAATCATTACCTGGACTCCTTCCTTTCTGGCTGTTTTTACCAGCTCGCCCAGGATCAGTAACTCCTGTATTTGCCCCCGGTCAGTAGCATCAGCAAGACAGCCGGGCCTTAACCCGTCACCCAGGCTAAGGGTTACATCATACTTTCTGGCTATTTTTAAGAGCCTGCCAAAATTTTCATAGAGCGGATTTTCTTTCTTATTAGATAATATCCATGTAACCAGAAAAGCGCCGCCCCTGCTTACAACGTCAAGGATTCTGCCCTGTTCCTTTAACCTTTTAATGGACTCTATGGTTACACCGCAGTGTACGGTCATGAAATCGACTCCGTCTTCCGCCTGTTTTTCGATTACTTCAAAAAGATGATCTTCAGTCATATTTACAATACCTTTTATATCTGCTGCTTCAATGGCGACCTGGTAAATGGGTACTGTTCCAACCGGTACGGGAGAGTTTTTAATAATAGCTTTCCTGATTTTATCAATATCCCCGCCCGTGCTTAAATCCATTATTGTATCGGTTTTTGCTTCCACGGCTGTTTTAAGCTTTTTTAATTCCTCACTCAGATTTGAATGTTCGGATGAGGTCCCGATATTTGCATTAACTTTAGTTCTGAGCCCCTTTCCGATTGCACAGAGGGACTTAAGGGACAGGTGTTTTTTATTATAGGGTATGACTATGCTCCCGTCTGCAATGTGCTTCCGTATATATTCAGCGGCTACATTTTCCTGCTCTGCCGCTATTTTCATCTGTTTTGTTATTTTTCCTTCCGCCGCTTTAATTAACTGTGTCATTTAAAATTTAAGCCCCCCTTTTTGAATCTTCTCTGTTCTTGTCCTGCAATACGTAGCTATTCTTGTCCTGTAGTCCGCAACTATTTAAAATAATCTTTCTAAATTTTTTACATTCTTTCTCAACATCGGATTCCGCTACGATAGCCGATATTATAGCCACGGATCTTGCACCTGCACTGACGACATCTTTTATATTTGTCTCATTTATGCCGCCGATGGCCACAAACGGTATTTTTATTTTTTCTTTTACCGCTTCTATAAGTTCCAGGCCGCCCGGTGTTCCTGCATCGGGCTTGGTCCGGGTTTCAAATATTGGACTTATACCAGCATAATCGGCGCCGGCCTCTTCTGCCAATACAGCTTCTTTTACATCATGTACCGTTAAGCCGATAATCTTATTATACCCGAGTATTTTCCTTGCGATGCGGTAGGGCGTATCTTCACTGCCGAGATGTACACCGTCAGAATCTACCGCCAGGGCAACATCAACTCTATCATTTATTATAAATAAAGCATTGTTTTTCCTGCAAAGTTCGCCTATTTTTTTAGCTTCTTCTATCATTTCCCCAGTATTTTTTTCTTTTTCCCTGTACTGGATTATTTTTACTCCGGCCTTCAGGGCTGATTTTACGTCTTCCAGGATGGTTTTTCTGGTTAATCCGGAATCGGTTATAAAATACAGGTCTATATTTTTAAGTTTTTCTTTAATTTTCATTCTATCTTTTCAAGCTTTGCCATTTTTTTGATGTTATTTTCATCAATATTAAAGATCTCATCCATCAATGCAATCTTATACGAATCGGGTCCCCTGGCTTCATCTGCGGCAAGTTCTCCGGCTATGCCAAAAAAAGAAAGAGCATTTGCGGAAGCCAGCGCGCAGTCTTTTTCAACAGCGGCAAATGTTCCTATTACCGAAGAAGCCATGCAGCCCGAACCGACAAAACATCCCATAATCGGATGGCCGTTTTTACAGATATAAACATCCCTTCCGTTTGATATAATGTCTTCTTTCCCCGTTATCACTACGGTAAGATTTTTTTTGACTGCTAATTTTTTTGCTATTTCCACGGGGTCACCTTTTACCGATATAGCTTCCACTCCTTTTGTTTCCGCTTCCACGCCGGCTATTGTACCGATTTCCGATGAATTTCCCTTGAGTATGGAGACATTTACTTTATTTAAGATCTCATTTGCCTTCCCTGTCCGTAAATCCGTAGCGCCGGCGCCCACAATATCAAGGACAACCGGAATGTTTATTTCATTTGCTTTTCTGCCCGCAAGAATCATTGATTTTACAAGGTCCAGTGTCAGAGTTCCAATATTTAAAACCAGTGCACTGGAAATAGAAGTCATTTGTTCAACCTCTTCCGGTGCATGAGCCATCACAGGGAGACCGCCTGTAACTCTTACCACATTTGCGCAGTCATAAATAGTCACCCAGTTTGTAATATGATGTATGAGAGGTTTTTGCTCTCTTATTTTTTGCAGATTCTCTATTATGTTCATAATGGTTGCCCTTCTTTAAAAAACTTTAAAAATAAAAAAACTACTAACCTGGCCTTTGATTAGTAGTTCTTGATGTTCCTACTTTTCCTACGCTGGTATTATCCAGGTCAGGTTTAAGGGTCGACAGCTTGATTGTAAAGCTATCCTCTCAGCTTAAAAAGCTCCCCCAAGTATTTATAAATATTTAATTTTCAAAAAATATTCTTTATAATATAAAAGAATAAAACAGGGTAATTATAAAACCTAATGGATATTATCATAAAAAGTTAATATTAACAACGGCAAAAGAAGTTATTCCAAAAAAGAGTTATAATAGTAAAAAATAATATCCATGGTATCTGTGCCGGGAGAATGAAAATATAAAAACCCCCTGGATACGGGCATAAAGGCAGTGTTTTTATATGAAATTTACTGAAAGAAAAATTAATATTTTAAAAGAAGTGGTGGATAGGTTTATTGCAAAAGCAGATCCTGTTTCTTCAAAAAAAATAGCGCAGGATTCCGAGTTTGACCTCAGCCCTGCAACTATAAGAAAGGAAATGGCGGAACTGGAAGAAATGGGCTACCTTACCCATCCCCATACATCGGCAGGGAGGATGCCCACCGATAAAGGTTACAGGTTTTATGTGGATAACGTTATAAAAGAAGAATTAAATGCAAGTGTTGATGTTTACAATAAAAAAAGTAACGCCCTTGACATGGCAGTGGATAAGGATATGGAAATCGAGACAATCCTGCAGCGGTCTGCCGAGATGCTTGCAACATTCACCAATTATCTTTCAATGGTCGTAACACCCACTATCCAGCAGAGCAGGTATAAGCATATAGAGCTTTTAAAGTTTAAGGGGGAAAATATATTGATGGTTCTTATCATGGATACGGGCAGGGTTTATAAAAGAAGTGCAGTCCTGGGGGGCAAATATACCGAGCTTGATCTGCAGGCAGTGGCAAATATTATAAATTTACAGCTCAGGGATAAAAATATTATTGATGCAACAATAGAAGACATAAAAATCCAGGATAGTGACCCGTATCTTATACTCCTGATAAATAAAGTTGTTGATATGATTAAAGAATGCATCAGGGAAAACTTTCAGTACAATAAGATTTTTATTCACGGCGCATCAGTTATACTGCAGCAGCCTGATTTTATAGATTTGAAGAAAATTCAAAATATCCTCCGGGTTATAGAGAATGAATATTCACTTATGAAGCTGTTACTGGACTTTTCAGGTGATAGTGATTTTATGGTGAAGATTGGTTCAGAATTGTTCGAGGAGGGCACCGAAGACTTGAGTCTTATAGCGTCAAAGTATAAAATTTACGACAACTCGGCCGGAGCCATAGGTGTTCTTGGTCCGAAAAGAATGGACTACAGCCGGGTTATAAAAAGTCTTAATATTTTTAGGAGAAGCCTTACTGAGATTTTTAATTCCAGGGCTTAACTTTTAAAAATAAACGTGTTAAGTTGTCATGCAGAAACTGGAAAAAAGTGTTGAAATGAGTTATTATTTCTGCGCTAATGTTTCATAAATCATTTAATTAACTTTAATTTGGATTTATTATTATGAGGTGATTTTAACCTGTGACAAATAAAAGAGATTATTACGAAGTCCTGGGATTATCCCGGGGCTGCACCCGGGAAGATATAAAAAGAGAATACAGGAAACTTGCCCGCAAATATCATCCTGATGTAAATAACGGCAATCCTGAAGCAGAGGAAAAATTCAAGGAAATCTCCGTGGCGTATGCGGTACTGAGTAATGAGGAAAAAAGAAGGGAGTATGACCGTTTTGGATTCAATAGAAATCTGTTTGAGAATTTTGACTTCGGAAGTGTATTTTCCGAATTCGGGTTCGGCGATATATTTGATACAATCTTTGGCACCGGTTTTAGCAGTTCCTTTTCAAGCAGGCAGGGAACAAGGCAGAGGGAAAGAGGCTCTGATATAAGCGTTGAGGTAAAGATAAATTTTAAAGAGTCTGCCTATGGAGTTAAAAAAGAAATTGAGTATAAAGCCAACGATATATGCGAATCCTGTGGAGGAAAGGGCAGTACCTCTGAGAGTGGAATTGTTACCTGCAGTGAATGCGGCGGAAACGGAAGAGTAAGGACCAAAAGGCAGTCCTTCCTCGGGAGTATTGTGACAACATCGGCCTGCAGCAGATGCGGCGGTTCGGGTAAGATAATAAAAGAACCGTGCGATAAATGCAGGGGAGCAGGTTACAGGTTAAAGAAGAAAAAAATAAAGGTGGATATTCCATCCGGGATACATGATGGGGATAGCCTGAGACTGTCCGGAAAGGGGAATTCAGCGGGCAGGGATTCCATAAACGGGGATCTGTATTTAACCATAAGGGTAAAGCCTCATCCCGGATTTAAAAGGAGCGGGAATGATATACTCTCCAGTGTTGACATATCTTTTGCACAGGCGGCCCTTGGATGCAGGGTGGCTGTGGAGACTCTTGACGGCAGGGAAGAGTTAGATATCAAACCGGGAACCCAGCCCGGAGAAAAGATTATCCTTAAATCAATGGGGATAGTAGAGATCAATGGATACAGGAGGGGCGACCAGATAATAAATATAGATGTTAAAATCCCCACCAGGGTCACTAGCGAAGAAATAGAGCTTTTAAAGAAATATGCCAGCGGAAGGGGAGAGAAAGTCGGCAGCGGGAAAAGCAGCACTTTCTCTAAAATTAAAGATGCTTTTAAGAAATAAGGAAATTTTTAAAAGCAAAAAAATATCCTTTATAACTTACTACCTGTAACGTTATAATAATTGTATTATGTTATATTAATCCGGCTATCTGATTTATAATTACATAATTATGGCCATTATGACTACTGGGTAACTATGTATCAGGTAACTGTATCAAATAATAACACTTAGAAAAATTTACTAATGAGTTATCCGTATTTTTTTGCAGACAGCAGTAATATCGGGGAAAACAAAATAAAAATAGGCGGGGAGGACCTAAAACATCTTAAAAACGTGCTCAGAAGCAGGGCCGGAGATATAGTTTACATCTCTGATAATGATAAGTATAAGTACGAAACAGAAATCCTTGATGTCGGAAAATCGGAAGCCATATTAATCATAAAGGATAAAAAGCAAATCACAAGAAAACTCCCCCGTCTTACCCTATTCCAGTGCATACTTAAAAAAAATTCAATGGAATTCGTTATCCAGAAATCAACCGAAATAGGGGTGGACAGGATAATACCGGTTATGAGCAAAAGGGTAATAGCAGACAGTAAGAAAATCCCCGGTAAGATTGACAGGTGGCAGAAAATCTCTGACGGGGCATCAAAACAGAGTAAGAGGGATTTTAAGTGTGAGGTGATGGAACCCGGGGATATTTACAGCATAAATGTCCGCGAATACGGGCTCTTTTATGTTCCCTACGAAGAAAGTACCGCCGGCGGGGAAAATCTTGCAGAAACGTTTAAGGTCCGGCTAAATATTCCCAGTATTGCCTGCATAATAGGGCCCGAGGGCGGTTTTGAGGCCGGTGAGGTAGACTTCCTTAAAGAAAGCGGCGCCAGGGAAATAAGGCTTGGAAAAAATATTTATCGCTCCGAGACGGCGGCAATTTATTTTTTATCTGTGCTGGATTACCTGATTGGAAATCAAAAATGAGCAGTATGAAATTTTCCATAGATACCTTAGGGTGCAAGGTAAACCAGAGTGAGTCTGATTTTATTGCGGGAGAGCTGCAAAAAAGGGGAATGGTACTTGTTTCGCGCAGCCGGCATCCTGATTTCTGCCTGGTAAACACCTGCACTGTAACCTCGCAGAGCGATAGAAAAGCAAGGCAGCTGATAAGAAGAATCAAATCGGAAAATAAAGACAGCAGGATTCTTGTTATGGGCTGTTTTGTTGTATTTAACAGGAAATTTTTAAAAGATAGCGGTGTTGATTTTATAGTAGAAAATAAAGAAAAGGGCAGGATTCCGGATTTAATTGCAGGCGAGGCGGCGGGAGTAAGGATTCCGGATTTAGTTGAAGGTGAGGCTGCAGGCAGTGCCTCGCAATGCGGTGCATACGGAGGCGCACATTCAAGACCACTCGTCAAGGTCCAGGATGGCTGCGAGCAGAATTGCACCTATTGCATAGTTCCAGAGGTAAGGGGAGGGTATAAGAGCGTACCTTCTAAAGATATTTTTGAGATAATAACCGGGCTCCGGAACAATGGTTTTGAGGAAATTGTTCTTACAGGGATCCATATTGGAAAATATGGAGTGGATTTTAATACCGTACGCCTGCATGCCGCAAGTTCAAATGCCGGTAGCCAGCATGGTAAAACTAAAAAAGGTAGTTCTCACCGCAAAATTATAATCCCGGATCTTGCGGAACTGCTGAATAGAATTACCGGAGAGACCGGCATAAAGAGGATAAGATTAAGCTCCATTGAGATAAATGAAATAGGAGACAGGCTGTTGGATGTTTTAAAAAAGAATAAAACACGTATCGCCCCCCATCTTCATATTCCACTGCAGAGCGGAAGCAATAAAATCCTGAAGCTTATGGGGAGGCCTTATAATACCGGATATTATCTAAAGAAAGTATGCCGGGTTAGAGAGGTTTTTCCCGATATTGCGTTGACAACCGATGTGATAGCAGGCTTTCCGGGCGAGGATGAAAAAGATTTTACTCAAACAGTAGATATGGTCAGGAAGATTGCTTTCAGTAAAATCCATGTTTTTAAATTTTCTAAAAGAGAGCACACACCGGCTTACATGATGGCTGGCCAGGTGGAGGAAGAAGTCAAGTCCTCCAGGAGCATAATCTTAAGGAACCTGGGGGATGAGCTGAGAAGCAGCTACCTGGAAAGCAATATCGAGAAAGTATTAGATGTTGTCTGTGAAGAAGTGTGCAAGCGTAGCGGTATTGCAGGTGTAAAAAGCGGGGATAGCGATATTGCAGGAGGAACTTCCGGAAATTACATTAAGGTTTATTTTAAAGTAGATAAGAGCAGGTTTAACGGGTTAAAGGGGAAGATAGTGCAGGTCACCGCAGATTCAATATACAAAAACGGCCTCTTCGGGGCGTTAAATTAAAAATAATAAAAATTAACTTATTATAATTTATAAACTCTCAGGAAGATCTGAATACAAAAGGAGATGGTCTTTATGTTTAAGAAAATTCTAATTTTTATAATTATCGGGGCATTTATATTTACAGCATCCGGCTGTAAAAAATGAGAAGAGGTGGAAACAGTAAAAATTCCTTCAGAAGGTACAGATTCAATATGTATCGAAGTAGAAGAGAAGATTCCACATAATGTTATAGATGGAGTAGTTGAACTTGCTAACGAGGATTTACTTTTTAAGGATTCTGAACTTATATTCAAAGGAACAGTCATTGATGCAAAAGAGATTGCTATTGAAGAATATATAGATGGAGAACTTCATTATATATATTATGAGGACGATTTTACCTTTGGAGTAGAGAAAATATATTATTCTGAAGACTCTTATTTGGAAGCTAGTAATGTAATAAAGGTTGCGAATGGCAGCTGTTCTAATGATTGGGTTGAAGGCACTATAGAGATGGAAAAAGATAAAAAGTATATTGTGCTTACAAAAAAAACATATGATACAGGTACAACAGAATTTACAAAATGCTCTGATTATTTTACTGCAGACCACTATGCATCAATAATTCTTGTAGAGGACGGAAAATACTATGTTGACGAAAGATTAACATCCTTAATAGCTAATGCAGAGGAAGAAATCATAAGGGAAGATGGTGATTTCGAGACTACTATCTATGTAAAGGGTGAAGAATTTGAACAAGAGCTTGAGGCCCTTATATCACAGAAGAAGCGGGAAAGTTAAGGTGCTGTAGAAATACTATAATACATTAGAAGTTCTAATTAATTCAGGGCCGGGAAGATAACCAGTATCTTCCCGGCTTTTTATTATGTCATTTTATATAACTTAAGTTATTTTTAATTTGCGAAAGTCTTTATTTCATATGAATTTGTGAAATTTTGGCTGAACAGATTAAAGATTACAATATCGCTGAATAACAACATGTGAATTTATAGAAGTTGTAAAAATTTGAAAAAATAGTATAATCTCCCATTTAGAATAGAATTGGTTGTAGAAAAGTATAAAAAGAATCTTAAATATATTAAAATATAACATATATGGGATTCTATAAACGGGAATTTTATAAACAGAAAGATTTTAAAATAAAATGGAAGATTGTCTATTTTGTAAAATTATAAACAAGGAAATTGAAAGCAGTATAGTATTTGAAAGTGATAATGTTTTAATATTTAAAGATATATCGCCCAAGGCACCGGTGCATCTAGTGGCCGTCCCCAAAAAACACGTTGCCTCTATTCTGGAGATTGAAAAGCTGGACTGCGAGATAATAAAAGAATTAATGGAAGCAATGGGCAGAGTCGCGCTTGAGATGGGTCTTGACGAGGAAGGTTTCAGGATAGTCACAAATACCGGCAGCGGTGCGGGACAGAGCGTAAAACATCTGCATTTTCACATAATGGGAAAAAGAAAATTTAATTGGCCCCCGGGTTAAAATTTTTATATTTTCTACTATAATAGTTTCCGTAATATGTAACTTCCTGTATATTTATAATTACAAAAAAAGAAATCTTTAAAAGAGGAGTGTATTTTGTCTCTGGTAAAACAAAAATTGAGTATTGATTTTAAGGGCGGGCATTCAATGGCAGAGCTGATAGGAAGCAGGGATGAACTGCTGCGCCTGATTGAGGAAAGATATAATGTGGAGATTTTTGTGCTGGGAAATAATCTTGAAATATCGGGAGAAAATAAAAATGTAGGAGAGGTTGTAGAATTAATTCAAGAACTGGTACTGCAGATAAATCTTGGGCAGAAGCTAAATACCGAGAAAATAAGTGATTCAATAAAGATTATGGAAGATAAAACAAACCTGCAGCCTCATGAAGTGTTTAAAAGCAGCATAGTGGTAAACAGCGGAAAGAAAATCAAACCGCGGACAATAGGCCAGAAAATATACATCGAGGCAATAAAAGAAAATACGGTTGTTTTTGGAATAGGACCGGCAGGGACCGGCAAGACCTATCTGGCGCTGGCCCTTGCTGTTGAAGCTTTAAAGGAGGATAAGGTAGGGCGTATTATTTTAATAAAGCCGGTAGTTGAAGCAGGTGAAAAGCTTGGATTCCTGCCGGGAGATATGTACGATAAGGTAAATCCATATCTCCGCCCCCTCTATGATGCTCTGTACGAGATGCTGGATGTTGAAAAATTCCAGCAATACAGGGATATGGGAATAATTGAGGTGGTTCCACTTGCATATATGAGAGGCAGGACATTGAATGATTCCTTTATTATTCTTGATGAGGCTCAAAATACATCTCCGGAGCAGATGAAAATGTTTCTTACAAGATTGGGGTTCGGTTCAAAAATAGTTGTAACGGGAGATGTCACCCAGATTGACCTGCCCCAGGACAGGGTATCAGGGTTAATTATGGTAGAAAATATTTTAAAAGGAATACAGGGGATAGAATTCGTATATCTCAGCTCAAAAGATGTGGTAAGGCATGAATTGGTCCAGAGAATTGTAGATGCTTATAAAGAGTATGGTGAAAAAGTAAAAAACAGCCAGAAGGAAAAGTAAAAAAAGAAATAAAGTAAGAGATATATAAAAAAAATAAAATAACGGGTACAGTATAAAAGGTGTATCAGGAAATAACTTAATAGATATGATTTAGATGTGGTTAAAATGATAGCCAGAAATAAAAAAAATAAAGAATTTAAAGAAATTAGAAATAACAGGCTTAAGAAGCTCACGAATTTTCTTAACAGGTATTTCTCATTTAGAAGCAAAATTGCCCAGAGAATATATATATTCATTTTTACACTTGGCCTGGTAGTGGCTGTTCTTGTATACAGTTATGCTCCGGATATAGGGATAGAACTCGGAAAACCCAGCCCGCGGACTATTAAAGCGACCAAAAACATTGAGTTTGAGGATGTAGAAAAGACGGAGGAAGACAGGAATAAGAATGAGGCAGAAGTAGAAGATGTATATGCCTACGATATAAATATATTGAGCGGCGAAGAAGGAGCGCTTTACCAGGTAAGGTATTTTTATCTTTTAACCGGTATAGTACAAAAGAAAGAGGATAAGTCCTTTGAAGAAAAAGTTGATTATATGAATAATCTTTTAAGCAGTCAGTATACAAGCTCTGTTATTTCACTTGCCCTTGATCTTTCAGCAGATGACCTTAATCTGCTTATGGCCAGGAGCCAGGATATAGTCAGGGAAATAATGAAGGAAGAAATCAAGCCAACCGAGGTGGATATTGCCAAAAATGAGGCCATTAACCTTATAAGGGCGGATAAGGATATAAAAACCGGACAGATCCCTATAATAACCAGTGTTCTGGAAAATAATATTAAACCTACGGCAGTTTTTGACCCGGCAACGACCGAGAAAGCGAGGAAAGAAGCCAGGCTAAATACTCCTTCCCATGTAGTATCCATGCTAGAAGGCCAGACAATCGTCTTTGAGGGAGAGATTGTTAGCGAAGCCGATATTCTTACATTAACTCAATTGGGTTTGCTCCAGACAGGATTTAACTGGAAAAGACTTTTGTATATATTTCTTATATCTTCAGTAGTACTGTTTTTGTTTGGATTCTATATTTTTAAATTTAATTTAAGAATATTTGATAATACAAAAAAACTGGTTATTAACGCTCTGCTTATAGTAATATTTACAACGCTTATAAAAGCTCTTACCATCCTTTCATCAATACATTTAAATTTCTGGAATTATTTATTCCCGGTTATTGCCGCATCTCTAATCTGCACAATACTTTTTGATACGCGGATGGCAATGATGATGACAATCTGTCTGGGGATATTTGCAGGTATTGCCACTGATTTTGATTTCAGTTTAGCCATGGCATATATATTGGGAGGAATTTTTTCTACTTACATGGTATCAAAAGTATCCCAGCGATCTGCCGTGATGAGAGCAGGGTTCTTCAGTTCGCTTGTTCTTGCTTTCCTGTTTTTAATAATTAACCTGATTGGCGGCCAGCTTGAGACAATTGTTCTTTATACTGTGCTCGGGTTAGTTAACGGCATAATCTGTGCGGTTATTGCAATAGGATTTTTACCTTTTATTGAATCAACTTTTAATGTTGTTACTGCGATGGGTCTTCTGGAACTCTCCAATACAGATCAGCCGCTTCTTAAAGAGCTTCTTATATCGGCACCCGGTACTTATAATCATAGTATCCTTGTCGCGCACCTTGCAGAAAACGCGGCAAAATCTATCGAAGCTGATTCATTACTGGTAAAAGTAGCAGCTTTATATCACGATCTTGGAAAGATGAAAAGGCCTGAATATTTTTATGAAAATCAATCTAATATTGAGAATATTCATGACCGCTTAAATCCCTCAATGAGCAGGCATATAATATCCAATCATATAAAGGACGGACTGGAGCTGGCAGTAAAAAATAAAATTCCCAATAGAGTTCTGGATATTATTTCACAGCATCATGGGAATTCAATAATCACGTATTTTTATGAAAAACAGAAGGACAGGGAGTTAGCCTCAAACGGCAATGGTAATTCAAATGGCTTAAAAGAGCACTTCCGTTATCCTGCAAAAAAACCCCAGAGTAAAGAGGCGGCGGTCCTGATGCTTGCCGATTCAACAGAGGCAGCAGTCAGATCTATTGAAAAGGTAACCCCTAAAAAAATTGAACAAATGGTAAATGATATTTTTGAAGATAAAATAAAAGACGGTCAGTTGAATGAGACCAGCATAACTTTAAAAGAAATTAATACTGTTAAGAATACCCTGATTGATGGGCTGATATCCATACACCATTCAAGGATTTCATATAACGAAACCGGTACAAAAACAAAGGAGGAACCGGAAATGAATGTGGAGTCCAGATGAAAGTAGAATTAATAAATGACCAGCAAAAGGTAAAGCTGGACCTGGAATTAATAAAAAAAGTCTCTAAATATGTTTCGGGCAAATTTGACAAAGATGCCACAAGCCAGTTGAATATTATTTTTTCAGATAAGAAGAAGATAAGGGAATTAAATAAGAAATACAGGAATGTAGACAGTGAAACTGATGTTTTGTCCTTTTCATATATTTCCGATAAAGAAAGTATAAGTCCCGAAACCGGTGCATGTACCGTTATCATAGGAGAAATATTTATATGTCCGGAAGTTGCGGAGTCTAATGTTTTGGGTCAGGGTAAGGACTGGGACCTTAATCTGGAGATAATAACGCTGGTAGTACACAGTATACTCCATGTATATAACTATGATCATGCAGGTGAAAAAGACAGGGTTAATATGGAGGGCATACAGAATAGTCTAATATCGGACGTTAGAAGAACCTTTGGCTTATAATCTTTTCCTGCTGTAAACTAAATTAGTTATATCAATCCTGAAATATTTTTTATACTATTTATCAATTGGTAAAAAATCCTTCGGATACTTCCGCCTCCGGCTATTTCATCGGGTGTTTCCAATGGTCCTTGAGTAAGGTAGTTTTTGTAATTATAAACATTAATTAATTATTAAAGTAAATTTTTGACTATTATATATAATATAATATAATATAATTATAAAGAATTTATATAAAGTAATTATTGAATATAAAAATCCATAAAGCGGGGTGTGAAGAAAATATGAAAAAAATAAAATTAAAAGGA
>CAZLME010000020.1:0-15724 GCA_964560595.1 uncultured Actinomycetota bacterium | reverse complement strand
CAAAGAAGAAAAAATCAGATTTTTAAAAAGAAATTACCCAAACCAGAACTGTAGTGGAAAATGGAATTTTTTTATGCATTTTAAAATTTACCCGATTAATAATACAAATTTTTCAACACGCCTGTTAGCACTATGTATTACCGCTCTCCTATTCATATTGGTAACATTAACACTTTATATAAACAAAATTACATTAATTTTATTGACAGGTAAGGACTAATATCTTAAAATATTGTAATAAAGTTCATAAATGAATTTAATATCACTTTTTATTACAAAAATTTAAGGAGAAAAAAAGATATATGTTTGAAGTGATAATGCCAAAACTTGGGCTTACAATGGAATCAGGAATAATAGAGAAATGGCATAAAAAAGAAGGAGACAGGGTAGAAAGCGGGGATGTGCTGTTTGAAGTAATGACTGATAAGGTTGCTGTAGAAGTAGAATCTTATAACTCTGGAATATTAAGAAAGATTATAAGATTTGAAGGAGAGGAAATCCCTGTAACGGGGGTTGTAGCATATATAGGTGAAAAGGATGAAAAAATCCCTGAAGAACCGAGTGTAGCATCGAAGGAGGCAGTACCTGGAAGAAAATCTTCACCTTCAGGGGAATCTTCAGATGAATTGGAAAAGAGTAATTTAAAGAAAGATGCAAAAGAAGATAATGAGCCGCAGGCAAGTAATGAAAGAATAAAAATATCCCCGCTGGCTAAAAAAATTGCGCTGGACAATAGAATAGATATCACAAAAATTAAAGGATCGGGGCCCAATGGCAGGATAATAAAAGAAGATATAATCTCTATTATTGATTCAAAGAAAGAAGTTAATACGCCAAAAAAACAGGATGGTATAAGTATCAGGTCTTCCAATCCACTGACAGGTGCAAGAAAGATAATTGCAGAGAAAATGTCTGAATCAAAGAAGGTCATACCTCATACGTCTTTGAGGATAAAAGTGGATGCAACTAATTTGATAAGCGTAAGGGAACAAATAAAGGAGAAATTTGAGAAATTACATAATGTCAAAGTAACTTATACGGATTTTATCATAAAAGCCTGTGCAGTAGCCCTGGAGGAAAATATAGAGCTGAACTCATCCTTCCTGAATGATAATTTCATAATATATGAAGATATAAATATAGGAATTGCAGTTGCAACAGATGATAGCCTGGTTGTCACTACAATTTATAAGTGTAACAAAATAAGCCTGGCAGACATTGCAAAAAAGAGATATGAATTGGTTAAAAAAGCAAGAGAGGGAGGGTTATCCCTAGATGATGTCACTAATGGCACATTTACTATAACCAATCTGGGGATGTTTGGGATAAGATCATCAATACCGATTATAAATCCGCCACAGGCCGCAATAATAGCTATAGGTGAAATATATAATGAGCCAATCATGGTTAATGGTGAAATAACTTTAAGGTCTTTTATGGAAATGACACTTTCCTGCGACCATAGAATAATTGACGGTAACAGGGCGGCATTATTCCTGAAAAGTTTGAAAGAAAGAATTGAAAATACGGCAGAACTGATTAATTAATAATTTATCAAAAATTTATCTATATAAGTGATATATTTAAATTGATAGGATTATAAACAGATTAATGATGAATATTGCAATAAATAACAAAAAGATTATCAGATAGGTGAAAGATGAAATTATCAAAGGAAAAATTGCTGGAGCTCTTTGAAAAAATGGTAATAATCAGGCAATTTGAAAGAAAAGTATATGAATTTGCAACAACAGGAGTAGTAAGAGGTTCTGTGCATTTATGTATAGGAGAAGAAGCAGCGGCAGTCGGAACAGTTATGAGTATGGGAAAAGATGACTATTTGCTGCCAACTCACAGAGGTCACGGGCAGGGATTGGCAAGTGGTACAGAACCTAAAAAACTTCTTGCAGAAATCATTGGCAAAGAGAGTGGTTTGTGTAAGGGAAGGGTCGGTTCCATGCATTTTGTTGATAAAGAAAACAATAATCTTGGAGCGCAGGGAATAGTAGGAGCTCAGTTTCCCATAGCTCTTGGAGTGGGGAAAGCTATAAAGAATAAAAAAATGAAATCCTGTGTTTTATGTTTTTTTGGTGAGGGCTCATCTAATCAGGGGACTTTTTATGAGTCTTTAAATATTGCATCATTATGGGGTTTACCGATATTTTTTATTTGCATAAATAATTTATATGGAATGGGAACACGTTATGACAGAACATCAAAGATCGGTATTAGTAAAAAGGCTGAATTATTCGGTATCAAGACAAAAGTGGTAGATGGCAATGATATTGAAGATGTATATTCAAACTCCTTAGTTTTAATCAAGTATGTTAAAGAGAATTCAAAGCCGGCACTATTAGAATGTAAAACTTATAGATGGCTGGGTCATTCCGCTTTTGATAATAGACCATACAGGCCAAAGGAAGAGATTGTCAGGTGGAAAGAATCGGATCCTATTAAGAGTTTTAAAGTCAAACTTTTAGATAATAAAATTACAAAAGACGAGATAGAGGAAATAGAAAATAAGGTAAATAAGATAATTGCAGAAGCTGCTGAATTTGCGCTGAAGAGTGATTATCCAGAGTTTAATGAATCAATAATGCAATAGAGAGGTATTATGAGAGTAATGAAATATTCAGATGCTTTAAAAGAAGCTATAAGAGAGGAAATGATAAAAGATGAAAAAGTTATATTGATAGGTGAAGAAGTCGGACAGGGTTATAGAGGATGCTTCGCAGTAACTACAGGTTTATACGAAGAGTTTGGACCGGACCGAATTATTGATACCCCTATAGCGGAAAACTCAATTATGGGGATAGGTATTGGTGCCGCGTTGATGGGAATGAAGCCAATAGTGGAGATTATGTTTTCTGATTTTGTTGCAGTGTGCTTTGATGGAGTACTGAATCAGATATCTAAGGTAAAGTTTATGTCGGGCGACCAATTTTCTAATCTGAATTTTGTATTGAGACTACCAGGAGGTGCGGGAAATGGAACCGGACCGCATCATTCACAATGCCTGGAATCAATTTTTATGAGCATTCCGGGATTGAACATAGCGATACCCTCCAATGCTTATGATGCCAAGGGGCTTCTCAAGACATCAATCAACTACGGAAATCCGGTTGTATTTTTTGAACATAAAAAATTATACAAAACAGAAGGAGAAATACCTGAAGAAGAATACTCGATCCCATTTGGTAAAGGTGTTGTTGTAAAAGAAGGCAAGGATCTAACTGTTGTTGCGACATCCTATATGGTAAAGGTTGCTGAGGAAGTTGCTGATGAAATGAAGAGGAATTCGGGCATTGATATAGAGATAATAGATCCCAGGACCTTAATACCTCTTGATATTGAAATAATCGGAGATTCCGTAAAGAAGACTTCCAAATTGCTGATTCTAGAGGAAGGAAATGAGAGAAGTGGAGTTGCAGCAGAGATTAGTTATCAGGTAAATGAAAAGTTTTCTGATTATCTGGATTATCCTATAAAAAGAATAGGTTCCAAAAATAGCACGATTCCCATGACACCTAATCTGGAAAAAGCAATAATTCCAAATAAGGATAGCGTAATTGATGAGATAAAAAGGTATTTTGAGGTTTAGAAAATATGAATACTGATAAAAATTTCGACCTGGCCGTCCTTGGAGGGGGCCCGGGAGGATATGTAGCAGCTATAAGAGCTTCCAAACTGGGTTTGAAGACTGCAGTAATTGAGAAAGATCATCTGGGAGGAGTCTGCCTTAACTGCGGTTGTATACCTACAAAAACTCTTTATCATGTGGCAGTAACTCTGGAAGAAATCATAAAGGCAAAAAATTTTGGCATAGATGTTTCCCTGCCAAAACTGGATTTTAAAAAGACAATGGCCAGGAAAGACCAGATAATTGAAATAAGTAGAAAAGCCATTCAGTCTCATTTCAAGAAAAATAATATAGAACTTATAAAAGGTAAGGGTGAAATAGCTACAGCGGGAAAGATAGCAGTAAAAACATCTGGCGGCCAGAATATTGAAATTGAAACAAAAAATATAATTATTGCTACCGGCTCATCTGCTGCGAATGTAAAACCATTTGATCTATCAGAAGATGGGATAATGGACAATATCGAAATTTTATCTCTAAAGGAAATACCAGAATCACTATTAATTATTGGCGGGGGAGTAATAGGAAGTGAGTTTGCAAATATATTTTCTTCCTTTGGGACGAAGGTCGCTATAGTCGAGATGCTCCCCAGGATATTGTCAACGGAATATGAGGAAGTTTCGAAAGTGATTTATAAGGTATTCAGGCAAAAAGGAATTGATATATTTACAGATACGGTAGTGGAAAAGGTTGAAAAGAGCGGTGAAAGTTTTATTTGTACTGTTAGTGGTGGGGACAAAATAACTGCAGACAAAGTACTTATATCAGTGGGTAGAAAACCAAATTCCACTGATATTGGTATTGAAAAAGTTGGTGTAGAGGTAGACCAAAAAGGTTATATAAAAGTGGACTCACACCTTAAGACTAATGTTGAGGGCATATATGCTGTCGGTGATGTAATAGGAGGGCTTCAGCTGGCACATGTAGCATCTAAAGAAGGTAAGATAGCTGCAGAAAATATTGCAGGAAAAATTAAGGAAATGAATTATAATATTATCCCCTGGGCAGTATTTACTTCTCCCGAGATAGGAACCGTGGGGCTGAACCCGGAACAGGCAAAAGAGAAGGGATATAATGTCTGCATGGGCAATTTCCCCTTCTCCTCAAACAGCAGGGCATATATAACGGGAGAAACAGAAGGTTTTATAAATATAGTTACCGACAAAGACACTGGAGAAATACTTGGAGCTCAGATGATAGGTCCAAGGGCATCCGAACTGGTACATGAGGTTGCAGTGGCCATGAATGCAGAGATGCCTATAGATGATCTTGCCATAACGGTTCACTCCCATCCGACTCTATCTGAAGTTGTGATGGAGGCGGCTGAAGATTGCTTCGGCATAGCTACTCATAAAGCTTGAAAAAGATAGTAGTGTAATATACTCTTATTATAAAAATAAACCGCAGAAGTGAATTAAATGAAATCCATTGCTCAAAAGATAATAAAAAAGGATATTAAGGCAGCAGCAAGGCTAATGCGCCAAATAGAGTCTGAAGATCTGGTGGCGACAAAAGAGTTAAAGACTCTGCAGGAGCATATCGGGGGTTCGCATATCATAGGAATTACAGGCTTCCCTGGTTCCGGAAAAAGTACAATAATAGATGTACTTATAAAACATTACAGGAAAAACGATAAGTCGGTAGGAGTAATAGCTATAGACCCATCAAGCCCGTTTAGCGGAGGATCGCTTATGGGGGACCGCATTCGTATGAAGGACCACAACCTGAATGGCGGAGTATTCATAAAAAGTCTTCCTACTAGAGGCTGGCATGGTGGAGTATCAAAAGTGACCTCAAGAATGATTACCGTAATGGATGCAATGGGAAAAGATATAATTCTGGTGGAAACGGCAGGAGTAGGCCAGACCGAGGTGGATATAAAAAACCTGGTCCATACTACAGTAGTGGTCCTGGTAGGGGGCCTGTGTGACCATATTCAGGTAATGAAAGCAGGAATATTAGAAATAGCCGATATATTTGTAATAAACAAGGCAAAGAGCAACGGCAGCGCTAAAGACCTGGAACTTGACTTAAAAAGCCTTTTTACTTTTAACGGAGTTGAAAAAAGATCCTGGATCCCTCTGGTTTTTCTTACCGAGGCTACTGATAATATGGGAATCGATGCTCTGGTTTGTGGAATAGAGAACCACCGGAAATATTTGAAGAAGAACGGCCAGTATGAAAGATACTTTGAGAATAAAAAAAACCGCGACCTGAAACAGATGGTAGAGGACTATATAATAGAAGAGGTAAAGACAAGGCTAAAAGATAAAAAGGTATATAAAAAATTGCTTGACAGGATCTCATCAATAGTTGGTGAAGATAAACTGATTAAAGAGAAGATCTTAAAGGATTTTTTTAAATAAATATATTTGAAAATAATTACAATTACCTGGCAGGAGAAATAATCATGACTCATAATAAATTAACTACAAAAGAAATAATAGAAAAAAAGACCTCAGGGGCAAAACCATTGTTTTCGAAATCTGCTCTGGAAGAGATAAAAAAAGGCTTTTCCAAATGGAAAAAAGATTGTTTAAAAGATCATGACAGAGATAACTGGCAAGTCACTCCCCAGACAACTTTAGGCTCTGGTATACCCAGAGACCTTATATACACTCCCCTAAACATCCCTGATCTAGACTACCACTCTAGTCTGGGATATTCAGGTCAAGCTCCTTTTACCCGGGGGATACATCCAAATATGTACAGAGGAAAGCAATTTACAATAAGACAGATAAACGGGTTTGGAGGACCGGAAGATACCAATGAAAGGCTTAAATTTATGCTGGATAGCGGAGCAACTGGATTATCGGTTATCTTTGATCTTCCCACAGTGCAGATGTATGACTCAGATGATCCGATATCCCGGGGGCAGGTGGGCACCTGCGGGGTGGCCATAGACTCCGCTATGGATATGGAAACACTTTTTGAAGGTATCCCATTAGAGGGGATAACCGTATCTATTGTTACACATTTTCCTTCAAATACTGCCATAATCTTTCCCATGTTTTTAGCTGCGGCAGAAAAAAGGGGAATTGCTTTTGATAAACTGGGAGGAACGGTTCAGAATGATACCACGATGGAACAGGTAGTAAGAAGCGGTCCGGAGTATCTACCTCCTAAAGATGTTTTCAGGATACAGTGTGACAATATTGAGTATATCAGAAAGAATATACCTAGATGGAATTTTGTAACCTATAATGGATATAACCTGCGGGATTATGGAACCTCTTCCGTTACAGAGATGGCTGTAGCTATCTCAAATGCCATCGCAACCCTGGAAGAGATGTCGTCCCGTGGGTACGATATTGACTGGATAGCAAAAAGGCTTGCTTTTTTCTGGTCGATCTCCAATGATTTCTTTGATGAAGTGGCAAGGATAAGAGCTGCAAGAAGGCTCTGGTCAAAGATTATGAAATACCGATTTGGGTCAAAAGACCCCAGGTCGCAGTGGATGAGGTGCCATGTGCAGACATCAGGACTAACACTTACCCGTCAGGAACCATTAAATAATATTGTAAGAGCTGCCTTCCAGGCGCTCTCGGCTACTTTAGGGGGAGCTCAGTCACTTCATGTTTCAAGCTATGACGAGGCATATACAGTGCCCACTGAAGAAGCATCTCTTCTTTCAGTCAGGACCCAACAGATAATCCAGGCAGAGACCGCCATAACTGAAGTGGTTGACCCTCTGGGAGGTTCCTACTATGTGGAAGCACTAACCGACAGGATTGAAGCTATGATATTGGATCAGATAGAGGAGATTGAGAAACTGGGAGGATATGTGTCCGTAATAGAAAGGGGTTGGCTGCACCGAAAAGTTGCAGGTCATTTCCATGCTGAACAGGCAAAGATGGAGACCGGAGAAATAAAGATAGTAGGGTACAATACCTATATTTCAGACTACAAAGCTCCTTCTATTGATGTATTTACCTATCCTGAAGGGACAGAGGAGCGTCAGAAGGAAAAGCTTAAAAAACTCAGGGAGACCAGAAATACCGGTAAAGTAGAAAAAACCTTAAATGATTTA
Source organism: uncultured Actinomycetota bacterium (assembly GCA_964560595.1). Classification (GTDB taxonomy): domain Bacteria; phylum Actinomycetota; class Humimicrobiia; order Humimicrobiales; family Humimicrobiaceae; genus JAQVEM01. The sequence goes on along the minus strand of CAZLME010000020.1, from coordinate 8,054 downwards.
GAGAAAGCCTGCAGAAGCGGGGATAATATTGTTCCCTACAGTCTGGAGTGTGCAAGGGCAGGATGCACAGAAGGTGAGCTCTTTAAGGTGTTTAAAGCTGCTTTCGGGCTCTGGAAGCCCCCTGTAATATTTTAACTTAAACTATTTTGGAGGAAATAAATGAAAGATAAAAATATAAAGGTGCTGCTTTCAAAACTGGGACTGGATATACATAACAGGGGGGTACTGACCGTAGCCAAAAATTTAAGGGATGCGGGAATGGAAGTAATCTATATTGGAAACTCTACAGTGGAACAAATAGTCGAGGCTACTATTCAGGAAGATGTCGATATTATAGGTGTAAGTTCCCTGGGAGGAGCTCATATCCAGCTGGGAAGCGAACTGGCCAGTCATGCGAAAAAAGAAGGCCTTTTAGGTTCTAAAGGTCTGATAATAGGAGGAGCCATACCGGATGATGATAAATTAAAACTGGAGAAGATGGGGTTTGATGCCATCTTTACATCAGGAGCTTCCAGGGAAGAGATAATATCCAAAATAAAAAAAATATATAAGGAAAAAAACAGTATAAGAGATTAAATATGTGGAAGGTGCGTCCAATGATAGATACGGATAGTGTTATAACCAATAAATTTGAAGAATATATGTTTTCTTCCATAAAAGATTACTCAAGGACGATAGTATATGTGGACGGGGAAGATATCCGTCTGGCATATGCACTGAAGATATTTAAAAAATACAATAATAGCCATACAGCTATACTGGGTAGAAGCGGGATCATATCAAAAAATATAAAAGAAGCAGGTCTGGATAATTGTGAGACCATAGAGATAATAGAACCCAGAAAGTCTTCCAGATTCGAAGAGTGCAAGAAACTTCTTCTAGATACCTTTGCTGAGAAGAACAAAGAATTATCGGAAGTGACTGCCGAAGAACTTGCCTCTAAACCTAATTACTATGCTGCTTTTATGCTAAAGTCAGGGTATGCCCATTGTGGAGTTAGTGGGTCCCTCAGTCCTACAAGTGCTATGATAAAGCCAATTATACAGGTACTGGGTACAGGTACACCTAAAAGATATCTATCAGGTGCAGTGATGCAGATTGTACCGGATTGCCCATATGGACTTGAAGGCAAGTTTATATTCTCTGACGTAGCAGTAATCCCTTATCCAGATGAACAGCAGATGACTGACATTGTACTGGCCAGTTACCAGACAGCAAAAGCTCTCTATGATGGGGAACCTAAAATAGCCATGCTATCTTATTCCACCAAGGGGAGTGCCACCAGTGATAAAATAGAGCAGATAAGAAGGGTAGTAGAAAGGGTGAGGGATATAAATCCCTCCATAGCTATAGATGGGGAACTCCAGTTTGATGCTGCGGTAGCTCCAGAGGTGGCCAGGTCGAAATGCCCTGACAGCAAGGTAGCTGGAAAAGCCAATGTTTTAATTTTTCCAGACCTTGATTCTGCAAATATTTGCATAAAGGCAGTGAACAGATTGGCTAAGACCAAGTACTATGGAACTATCATACAGGGTTCTTCCATGCCTTTTAATGACCTGTCAAGAGGAAGCCCTCCCATTGAAATTGTAAAACTTACCGGTTTAACCCTGATGCAGTTAAAAAGATTGGAAAAGGAAGATTGATAAATCAGGTTTTAAGTAACAAAGAATTCAGATGAAAAATATTATAAAAAGAGGAGAAGAAATTGAACATTATTATCCCTATTAAACAAGTACCAGAGACAAGTAATGTAAAAATGGACGAAAAGACAGGTACAATGATAAGAGAAGGAGTAGAAAGCATTATAAACCCCCTTGATCTATATGCAATTGAGGTTGGAATCCAGTTAAAAGAAGAACATGGTGGTAAAGCAATAGTAATTTCTATGGGACCTCCAGGTGCAGAAAAAGCTTTAAGGGAAGCAATTTCTATGGGGTGTGATAATGGTATACTGGTAACAGGAAAAGAATTTAAAGGTTCTGATACCTGGGCTACTTCTTTTGTGTTATCTAAATCTATACAAAATATAGGAAATTATGATTTGATTTTGACCGGTGAACGTGCCACGGATGGTGATACAGGGCAGGTAGGTCCTGGTATAGGTTCATTTCTTGATATTCCTCTGGCAACTTATGTGAGTAAAATTGTCAAAATCACTGATAAAAGTATCATAGTGGAGCGATTAGTTGAAAATGGTTATGAAACTCTAAAAATTCCACTGCCGGCACTACTTACTGTGGTTAAAGAAATAAGTTATCCAAGACTTCCAACACTACGCGATAAGCAAAAAGCCAGAAAGACAGAGATACCGATATGGTCAGCAGACAATATGAAACTGGATGAATCAAAGCTCGGACTTAAAGGCTCGCCTACAAGGGTAGTTAAAATCAGTCATCCCAGGGTTGCCAGAAGTGGTACAATTGTAAAACCAGCCGACGAAGAAAGCCTGTCAGAAGCTATCAATCAATTAATAAAATTCATGCGGAAAAAAGAATTAATCTAGGGAGGTTAGGCGAATGGGTTGCCAAGATGTCTGGACTATAGCTGAACAGAATAATGGAAAAATTAGAGAAGTATCTTATGAGATTTTAACCCGAGGAAGAAAGCTGGCTGATAAATTAGGAGCAGAGCTGGCATCGGTACTTTTTGGATATAATATTAGTGATGATAAATTAAACGAACTTATCCATAGAGGAGCAGATAAGGTATATGTAGTAGATGATTCTGTATTAGATTACTTTATTGTAGAAAATTATAGCAATGTCTTGATTGACTTGATTAAGAAATATAAACCCGAGATTATAGTTGCAGGGGCTACAACGAGTGGCAGGACCTTAATGCCCCATGTTGCTGTAAGAGTTAGCACTGGACTGACTGCTGATTGTACCGGACTTGACATTGAAAAAGATACTAATAATCTCTTGCAGACAAGGCCTGCTATTGGGGGTAATATCTTAGCAACAATTAAAACTCCCTATAACAGACCGCAGATGGCAACAGTCAGAGTAAAATCGACCAAGCCAGCTCCAATAAATAAAAGCAGAACAGGTAAAATTATTAAAATTAAACTTAAAACTGAGTTAATTGATGGAAAAGTAGAAAGGATAGGATTTAGAAAAACTGAAGAAGAGGCTACAAGTATCCAGGATGCAGATATCATAATATCAGGTGGAAGAGGTTTGAGAAAAAAGGAAAACTTTGATTTGATTCGGCAGCTGGCCAAAAACTTAGGCGGGGTTGTAGGTGCATCCAGAGATGCAGTAGATAGAGGTTGGATATCTTATCCACATCAAGTTGGCTTAAGCGGTAAAACAGTATCTCCAAAATTATATATGGCTATAGGTATTTCAGGTTCAATCCAACATCTTGCTGGTATAAAAACATCGGATATTATTGTTGCTGTTAATAATGATCCTGATGCACAAATTTTTAAAATTTCAGATTTTGGAATCGTTGGAGACCTATTTGAGGTTGTACCTCTGTTGAATGAAAGATTGGCAAAAGGAGTTAAACAAGATGAAATATAATCCAGTAACAGAGAAAATTTTAAATAAATTAATTGGAATTGTAGGCAGTAAGAATGTTTTAACCAGTAAGGAAAAAATAGAAACCTATTCACATGATGAAACACCCAAGGAACAATATGCACATATGCCAGAAGTTGTAGTAATTCCTAAAACAGTAGAAGAAATAGCAGAGATTGTTAAAATAGCTAATAAAAAATTAATACCGGTTACTCCGCGTGGTGCAGGAAGTGGTCTTTCTGGTGGTGCTATACCTGTTTTTGGGGGTATTGTAATTTCTTTAGAAAAAATGAATAAGGTTTTAGAGATAGATTATAATAATATGATGATGGTTTTGGAGCCGGGAGTAGTCACTAATGACATAAATGAGTTAATTGCAGAAAAGGGTTTATTTTATGCCGGTTATCCTATGAGTGTGGAAACTTGTTTTATTGGTGGCAATGTTGCTGAAAATGCTGGTGGTGGCAGGGCTGTTAAATATGGGGTTACAAGTCGCTATATCATGGGATTAGAAATAGTAACTCCGGAAGGTGATATAGCCCAACTGGGGGGAAAACGAGTTAAAGATGTTACTGGTTATGACATAAAGCAACTGATAATAGGCTCGGAAGGGACTTTAGGAATTGTTACTAAAGTAATAATTAAATTGATTCCACTGCCTACAGTTAAAGTAGATTTACTTATATTATTCAAAGATGTTAAATCTGCTATCAAGGTGGTTCCCAGAATTATGACTGAAGCAAAAATTGTTCCAACTTCGGTAGAATTCATGGATAAGCTATCAGTGCAAGCATCATGCCAATATTTAAACGAACACTTACCATACCAGAATGCAGGTGCAATGTTGTTAATAGAAGTTGATGGCAATCGTGAAGATCTGGTTAATGATGATTCTGAAACTATTGGTGAACTATGTATTGCTAATGGTGCAATAGAAGTTTACGTAGCAGATAATTACACCACCCAGGAAAGGATCTGGAGTGTACGGCGTAATATTGCCGAAGCTTTTATGGTTTTAAGTCCTCATCAGAGTCTTGAAGATATTGTGGTTCCAATATCGGCAATTCCTGATTTGATGCCGGAGCTGGCCAGGATTTCTAAAAAATACAATATTCAAATTCCCTGCTATGGCCATGCCGGTGATGGTAACTTACATGCAACCTTAATAAAGAATCCTGAAAGTACTATGGAAGAATGGTACAATTTAGAAGTAAAAGCCTTGCAAGAATTATATCAGGCAACAAAAAAACTTGGTGGTACCCTCAGCGGTGAGCATGGTATTGGTTCAAAGAGAAAAGATTTTATGGGAATTGTAAACAGTCCAGTTGAAATGGATTTGATGCGTAGGATTAAAAAAGCTTTTGACCCCAATAATATTATGAATCCTGGCAAGATATTTGATGTAAAATAAAAATTTAAGAAATGAAAATAAATTTAGATTATGGTAATAGTAGATTAGAAGTAGATATTAGTGATAAAAATTTATTATATATTATTGAAAATAGATTAGACGAAGCATTACCGGATCCGAAAGAGAAGTTAATTGAAAGTCTTAGAAGACCAATTGGTACCCTACCTCTTAAAGAAAAAATCAAGGATAAAAGTAAAGTATGTATAGTAATTTCAGATATTACCAGAGCAGTTCCAACAAAACTAATTCTGGAAGTACTGCTACCCGAACTATTAAGCTATGGAGTAAATAAAGACTCTATAACCATACTTATTGGTACTGGACTTCACAGGCCAAACGAAGGTGAGGAATTGGTAAGATTAGTTGGGAAGGATATTGCAGAAAATTACAATATTGTAAATCATAATGCAAAAGATAGAGAAAACTGCAGGCAGATAGGAGAAACTAAAGTAGGAACTCCTATAATTTTAAATAAAGTTTTTTTAGATTCTGATTTTAAAATACTGACCGGCTTGATTGAACCTCATTTTATGGCGGGATTTTCCGGTGGAAGAAAAGCTATATGTCCCGGGATCAGCTATATTGATATGTTTAGACATTTTCATGGGCCAAAAATTTTAGAGTCACCAAATGCCTCAAATGCTATACTTTCTGGAAATCCATTCCATGAAGAATCCACAGAAATTGCAAAAAAAGCCGGGGTTGATTTTATAGTTAACGTGACCATTAATAAAAACAAAAAAATTACAGGGGTATTTAGTGGTGATCTGGGAAAAGCATTTTTAGCGGGAGCTGCATTTTGTAAAAAGGCAAATACATACATTATCAGCAAGGAAGCTGATATTGTAATTACATCAGGTGGAGGATTTCCACTGGATATTAACCTGTACCAGGCAGTAAAAGGGATGGTAGGCGCTCTACCTGCGGTAAATAAAGGTGGAATGATTATTATTGCTTCTCAATGCAGGGAAGGGGTGGGAAGTAGGGAATTTTTAGAACTTTTAACCCGTGAAAAGGATTTAGATAAGTTTATTGGAAAAATATATGAAAGTAATTATTTTAAAATAGATCAATGGGAATTAGAAGAGCTAGTAAAAGCGAGGAGAAAAGCTGAAATTTATTTATATAGTGAATTTATTAGTGGAGATAAATATGGTATACCTGCTGGTACCCTAAAAATTGTAGAATCTGTTAAGGAGGCAATTGGTATTGGACTTAGGAAGTATGGTAAGGATGCAAAAATTACTGTTATTCCTCAGGGTCCTTATGTAATTCCTTTGTTTAATAAAAGATTGTAAACTTTTTATTGTCAAAAGAGTTATTGAAATTATTTGCAGAATCAGAAAAAATTAAACATTGAATCTTAAAGCAGGAGTAAAGTTAGTATTTTATAACCTAAATGCCATCTCCTCGGGCACAAGGTCTCTTCCTTCTTCAACTACTCTCTTGGTAAAGTATGCCACTACTAATTCTTCGTTGGTAGGAACTATATATATTTTTACACTTGAATCTACAGAGTAATCTGAAGAAATAAGCCCAAGCCTGCCATTTAGCTCCCTATTTTTGGTCAAATCTAATTTTATCCCCATATACTCCATATCTTCTAAACATTTCTCTCTTATGAGGGCACTTTTCTCTCCTATCCCACCTCCAAATGCTATACAGTCAATTCCGCCAAGTACCGTAGAAAATGCACCAATATATTTTCTAATTCCGTCTACGAAAAGGTCAATCGAAAGTCTAGCTCTTCTATTTCCTTCATCAGAAGCTTTTAATATCTCTCTTAAATCATCTGTTCCAATTCCTGCAGTTCCGTAGAGGCCTGCATTTTTTGATATCTCATCTTGAGCTTCCTCTATAGATAATCTCAACTCCTTCATTGCAAAAAGCAGAGCAGTCCCATCTATGTCTCCTACTCTTGTACCCTGAAGGAGCCCAGAATTTGGGGAAAAACTCATGCTAGTATCAACCGACTTCCCACCTTTAACAGCACAAATAGAACTACTTCCCCCAAGGTGTATGGTCAGTAGCCTTATATTTTCTGTACCTTCCAACTTAAAAGCGATGGCAGATAAATAGCGGTGCGACGAGCCATGAAATCCATTCTTTTTTATCCCTAGCTCCTCGTACCATTTCCAGGGAAAACCTAGTAACTTCCTGTACTCAGATATTGAATAATGGAATGAAGGTTCAAAGACTCCGACCATAGGTATGTTCCCGAGAACTTTCCTGAACTCTCCTATAGTTTCAATGTACGGTGTATTGTGAACAGGTGCAACAAATACATATCTACCCATCTCATTCAATATGCCAGGGGTAAGCATATTGGCGCCATTTTTCTCCCCCAGCACACATTTAAAACCCATTGCTTCTATATCTTCAGCTTCATTTATTACCCCATTTTTAATATACCAATTAAGAATTAATTTTATTCCCTGTTCAAAACCAATGATATCTACAACTTCTTTAGTAGCATTTCCACCACCAATACTATGAGTAAAATTTGATTCTCCTTCAGATTTTATTTTATCTAAATTTGCTTCACCTAGAGCTCTAATCTCATTTTTATCATCAATGTCAATTATTTTACTTTTAAGAGAAGTGCTTCCTACATTTCCAATACCTATAATCATATTCTGTCTCCTATCATGACATATTATTAATAATATCCCTTTGATTTAGACAAATTAATTTAATATTAAGTAATAACTTACCCTTTCTTTTTCTAATTGTCTACTGATATAAAACCAAAAAACTGAACAGCTATCTATCTTAACCCAGAATAAACGTTACAGGAATTATTTTCAATAAATTTATAGTCAAACCAAGATAGATATTACAAATGTCTTAATATGCTGCTGGCAAAGCCTAGGATTGCCCATTTACTTGCAACTGGATAAATCTACCTATGAAGGGTTCTAATCGCTACCCCGCTCTCTTGGTCCAAAGCTTATGTATTCAATATTAAGAGACAGATTGGAATTATCTATTAAAAACAACTGGAAAGATGAAAAAGGATATATATATTTAATTTTTAGTTTAGAAGAGCTTATACAGCTATTAGCAATAGATGAAAAAACTGTCATAAAATATAAAAAAGAATTGGTTAAATATGCCTT
>CAZLME010000019.1:0-15735 GCA_964560595.1 uncultured Actinomycetota bacterium | reverse complement strand
GCAGCTCATTCGTAATGAGCAGGTTACCGGTTCAAGTCCGGTCGTCGGCTCCAGTAAAAATTGAAAGAGCAGCTATTGATAATAAGTATTCTAAAACAAAGAATCCATAACTACATCAGGGATCTGACGGAAGATAAGCCCGGCTTAAATAATCTTGCTGTTGAAGAACCAAAAAACGAGGAATTCGGCGACCTTTCGACAAATGCTTCTATGGTGCTTGCCCCTGTCCTGAAAGAAAAACCCATGGAAATTGCCGAGAAACTAAAAAAGGAATTAATTTCTAAATTTGAACAGGTAGAGGATATAAGTATTGTTAAACCGGGATTTATTAATTTCAATTTGAAAGATGATTTTATAAAAAGAGCTCTTCAGGAAATTATAACGGAAAAAGAAAAATTCGGATTTAATCAGAGCGGTAAGGGGAAAAGTATACAGCTGGAATATGTAAGCTCGAATCCTACAGGCAATCTTCACGTAGGACACGGCAGGTGGGGAGCGCTTGGAGACAGCCTGGCAAATATCTACGATGCCAACGGATATGAAGTATTAAGGGAATATTATGTTAATGACTACGGTACACAGGCAGAAAAATTTAGCGAATGCGCGGAGTGCATTTATTTAAGGCATTTCGGCAGGAATACTTCTTACCCCGAAGACGGATATCCCGAAAAAACTGTAACGGCCGTAGTTGAAAGACTAATAGAAAGTTATGATGACCGGTTTATTATTGAGAAAAATGGGGAAAAACATGTAGAAAGCAAGTTCTTTAAAAAAGAAATAATTAAAACAATGGTTTCATATATAAGTGAGACGCTGGCTTTAATGGGTGTGGAATATGACTACTGGTTTTATGAAAGCAGTCTTTATGAAAATTCAAACTTTCAGAATGTAATTGAAGATTTAACAAATAAGGATGTGGTTTACTCAAAAGACGGGGCATTGTGGTTCAGGACTTCCGATTATGCAGATGACAAGGACAGGGTGATAATAAGAAAGGACGGGAACCCTTCTTATTTCGCTTCGGATATATTATATCTGTTAAACAAGGTAAAAAGAGGTTACGATAAGCTGCTCTACATCCTGGGAGCGGACCATCATGGTTATGTGGATAGACTGAAGGCGATTGGGAGAGCACTGGGGCTGGAAGAAGATAGAATAGTCATAATAATAGGCCAGCTTGTAAAAATAGTGGATGAAGGTCAGGCGCTTAAAATGTCGAGAAGGAAGGGTAAACTGTATGATTTAAGAGGCCTGATAGAAGAAGTAGGAAAAGATGCGGTAAGATACTTTTTCAGTATGAATTCATTTGATACTCCCATGGATTTTGATATAAATCTTGCGAAGCAAAAATCAAACCAGAACCCGGTTTTTTATGTACAATATGCCCATGCCAGAATTGAGAGTATTATTAAAAAGATAAGGGAAGCCAGTCCGGAAAATCAGGATCTGGGCGGCTTTTCCATTGATAATTTTTCTTTTGATAAGGTTGATACGTCAAAATTAGTGTTTAAGAGTAAAAGTGAGAGAAAGCTTGCAAAGATAATGATTTTATACCCCGATGTGGTTTATTCAAGCTGCAGGAATAATGCTCCGCATCTTCTGACCCAGTATTTATACAGGCTGGCATCTGAATTTCATTATTTTTACAATAACTTCAGGGTTGTAAATGAGAGCGAGGATAAGACAGCGATAGATATGGACAGGCTTGTTTTAATTCTGCTGGTAAGACAGGTACTGCAAAACGCCTTAAAACTTCTTAATGTAAGCGCCCCGGAGAAAATGTAGGGAAAAATGCGGGGTAAAAAATACATCTTGATTAATATTTAATTAAATAATTTAATTAGTCTAATAACCTGACTGGTTTTATAATCTGACATATGATGTGAATATGCGGTATTATATATGAAGGATTAATGAATAAAAAGAGAGGATAAAATGATACTCCCGGTAAATTCAAAAACTAATGATAAGGGGCATCTGGTAATTGGCGGAAATGATGTAGTAGAGCTAAATGAAAAATATGGGACCCCGCTATATATTGTAGATATTGCCGCGATAAAAAATCAGTGCCGGAGCTATAAAAAGAATTTTAGCTTTTCCGGGCTGGATATTAAAAATATTTACGCTGTAAAAGCATTTATCTGTACTGCGATGTGCCAGCTTATGGAAAAGGAAGGCTTTGGCCTTGACACGTCAACTGGTGGAGAACTTTTTATTGCATTAAGAAGCGGTTTTCCTGCCGGAAGGATCTATTTTCACGGAAATAATAAATCGGTTGAAGAGATACGGTACGGGCTGGAAAACAAAGTTGGCCACTTTATGGTTGATAATTTTACGGAGCTTGAAACACTGGGAAAATTATGCGGCGGAAGTAATAAAAGGCAAAAAATCATGTTAAGGATTAATCCGGGAATCAAGGCAGATACTCATGAATATATTCAGACCGGAAAGACAGATTCAAAATTTGGTTTCGGCATACATAATAATGCGGCCTTTGAAGCTGTAAAAAGAGTAAAACAGTACGGAGGGCTTGAGCTTACCGGCATTAATGTCCATATAGGGTCACAGATATTTAATCTGTCATGTTATGACAGATTGATAGAAGTTTTGATGAGCTTCATAAGAGAAGCCAGCGATAAACTGGATATGCAAATAACGGGCATGGATATCGGAGGTGGATTAGGAATAAAATATACTCCCGATGACAAGCCTTCAAGCATAGAAGACCTGGCCGGAACGGTCAATAACGCAATAGTGAAATACAGGAAGAAATTTAATATCAGGCTGGACAGGTTATATGTTGAACCGGGGAGGTCTATTATAGGAAATGCCGGCATAACCCTTTATAAAGCCGGTGCCGTTAAAGAGATAGACGGCTCCAAAAAATATATTTTGGTAGACGGCGGTATGTCTGATAATATAAGACCAATGCTGTACCAGGCCAGATACAGCGCATATATTGCAAACAGGATGGGAGACAGCGAAGATACAGATACCGGCGAAACTGATAAAATGCATTATTCAATAGTCGGAAAACATTGTGAGAGCGATGTGATAATTAAGGACATAAGACTGCCGGTCGTATCCGGCGGAGATTTGATAGCCGTAGCGGCAACAGGCGCTTACTGTTATTCCCTATCAAGCAATTACAACTGCCAGCCAAAAAGTGCTGTGGTCGCAGTAGAAGACGGCAAAAGCTGGATCTGGGTAAAAAGACAGACATATGAAGATTTAGTGAGAGGAGATGTTGGATTATATGAAAAATGAAAATAAAAATATAAGAAAGAGTAAAAATCCAGATAATGATTATTTAAATAATAAAGATATGGGGAACAATGTAGACAATATTAATGTCGGCATACTTGGATTTGGGTATATCGCAAGCGGTGTTTTCTCGCTTATACAAAAGCAGAAAGATTACATCGCAAGGAAAATAAAGAAAAACATTAATATCACAAAAATAGCGGAAAAAGACATAAAAAAAGTAGAGAATTCTTTTTTAAAGGAATTTAAGGAAGTGAAGGTAACCGGTGATGCCAGTGACGTTATTAATGATGAAAATATTGATATTGTTGTGGAGCTTATCGGCGGCATAGACCCTGCCTATGATTATATCTATAGAGCCCTGAATTCGGGGAAATATGTGGTAACCGCAAATAAGGACCTTATGGCTAACAGGGGCGGGGATCTTCTTAAAGTGGCCGCGAAGAATAATGTAGATGTATTATTTGAAGCAAGCGTAGGGGGAGGCATACCCATAATAGAACCTCTTAAATCCTCTCTTGCTTCTAATAATATCAGTAAGATTGTCGGAATAATTAACGGAACCACAAATTATATACTTACCAGGATGGAAAAGGAAAATCTATCATTCGGTGATGCCTTAAGGAAAGCCCAGGGACTTGGATATGCAGAAAAGGCAAATCCATCATCGGATATTGAAGGTTATGATGCTGCCTGCAAACTGGCAATATTGGCCTCGATAGCTTTTAATTCACGGGTTAAATTAAGCGATGTCTATAAAGAGGGGATAACCGGTATATTATCCGATGATATAAAAAATGCCCTGGATATGGGTTACAGGATAAAGCTCCTCGCTATCGGCATTGAGGAAAACGGCCAGATAAGCGTAAGAGTCCATCCGGCTCTCATACCCACGGACCATATCCTTGCTTCAATTGAAGATACATTTAATGCCGTGTATGTCTATGGTAATTATGTAGGCGAAATAATGAGCTACGGCAGGGGTGCCGGCGACAAACCCACAGCAAGTTCCGTGGTGGGAGATATTATAAAGATCGCCCGGAATCTCGACCGTAAAAAGAAGGGGATAATTTATGGTTGCAGCTGTTTTGAAAGTAAAAAGTTCAAGCCCATAGACGATACCGTAAGCAAATTCTATATTCTCATGGATGTGGTTGACAAGCCCGGTGTTCTTGCAAAAATAGCTGAAGTATTCGGAAATAATCTGGTAAGCATCAATTCAATGGTCCAGAAACAGGCAGATAAAGAAAGAAGCGCAAGGCTTATATTTATTACCCATGAAGTTATCAATAAAAATCTATATAAGTCTATTGGGGAAATATCAAAACTTGATATCGTAAACAGGGTCTTAAGTATAATCAGGGTGGAAGATTTAAATTAAGGGTATATGACTTTGACTAGAGATGGGAGAAAAATACCGGAAATGTATTACAGGAGTACCAGAGGGGCTGATAATAAAACAGGATCTTCCGGCGCAATTGTAAGAGGCATCGCCTCCGACGGCGGGCTTTATGTACCGGAGAATTTACCTCAAATTGACCGGACTTTTGAAGATTTTAACGGGCCTGATTACGGGGATATTGCATTATACGTAATAAGTAAATTTTTTACCGATTTCACCGGAGAAGAAATTAAATACTGCGTCAGGAATGCTTACGATAAGAAATTTGACGATCCTTCGATAATCCCGCTTAAAGAAAAGGGCGGCGTTTTTTTCCTCGAGCTCTTTCACGGGCCGACTCTTGCTTTTAAGGATATAGCTCTTTCTATACTCCCCCATCTATTAAAAATAGCTGCAGCCAGAAATAACATAGACAAGGAAATAGTCATACTTACCGCTACATCCGGCGATACCGGTAAAGCTGCGCTGGAGGGATTTAAAAATGTAGAAGGAACTAAAATAATCGTATTTTTCCCAAAGAATGGTGTGAGCAAAGTACAGGAAAGAGATATGACGACCCAGGAAGGATATAATACATATGTAGTTGCCGTTAAGGGGAATTTTGACGATACTCAGAGGGGAGTAAAGGAAATTTTTTCCGACAGGGCTTTTAATGAGACTTTAAGTAAATGTGGATATTTATTCTCTTCAGCAAATTCTATTAATATTGGAAGGCTGGTACCGCAGGTAGCTTATTATGTTTATGCTTATCTAACGCTTATAAAGTCAGGAAAAATCAAATCAGGAGAAGCCATAAATATGGTGGTTCCTACCGGAAATTTTGGTAATATACTAGCTGCTTATTATTCAAAGAAAATGGGGCTTCCTGTAAAAAAACTTATATGTGCCTCTAATGAGAATAATGTGCTGTATGACTTTATAAGGACAGGGATATACAACAGGAAAAGAAAGTTAATCATAACAAGTTCGCCCGCCATGGATATTCTGGTCTCGAGTAATCTTGAGCGCTTGCTTTATGATATCTCGGACAATGATCCTGATATAATAAATAATCTTATGGATGATCTCAATAAAAAGGGACAATTTAAAATAACCGGTAAGATGAAGGATGGAGTGGCAGATTTTTACGGAGAGTTTGCTACGGATATAGAGACAGCCGAAACTATAAAATATGTATTCTCAAATTTCGGTTATCTTATAGATACACATACTGCGGTGGGATACAATGTTTACCGGAAATACTTAAAAGAAACCGGGGATGGGGCAAAAACAATAATTGCCTCGACTGCAAGTCCTTTTAAGTTCCCGGGAAGTGTTGCCGGTGCCCTGGATAAAAAATATTCCGGGATGGATGAGTTTTCCCTCATGGAAGTGCTCTCAGAAATCTCGGGCTTAAAAATCCCGGAAGCAATAAGAAACCTGGGGAGAAAGAAAATCCTTCACACCGCTGTCTGCGAACCCTGTCAGATGAAGGATGTCATTAAAGATATTCTGGGTTTGTAGACAAATGAAAAAAAGTAGCCTGCAGGTTAATAATTTATGAATTGCAGGTCAGGCCAGGCTAATAAGGTTTATTAAAATTTTTTAGATTAAAATTATATGAAATACATAATAATACTTATAGACGGAGTGGCAGACTACAGGATAGCGGAGCTCGGGGACAAAACGCCCCTTGAATCCGCGGACACGCCTGCCCTGGATGGTCTTGCCGGTAAAAGTGAAATGGGCATTGTAAAGACTATCCCCGACGGGATGGCTCCCGGGAGCGATACTGCTAATCTATCTGTGCTGGGATATGACCCCCGCAAATATTATACCGGCCGCTCGCCCCTTGAGGCAGTAAGCCTCGGTATTAACCTTTCGGAATACGATGTCGCCTTCAGGTGCAATCTTGTTACATTATCCGAAAAAGATAATTATTCTGAGAGAGTCATGATGGATTACAGCGCGGGAGAGATTACGACAGACGAGTCAAAAGTACTGATTGAATTTATCGGCACAAGACTCCAGACAGAAAAAATAAAATTTTATCCTGGGGTAAGTTACAGGCATATAATTGTATGGAGTGGAGGCCTGGATAAAAATATTCTTACACCGCCGCATGATATACCCGGCAAAAAAATCTCGGATTTCCTTCCAGAGGGTCCGGGAAGCAGCGTGCTTCTGGAGATGATGAAAAAGAGCACCGCTATTTTAAGGGAGCACCCGGTAAATAAAGAACGGATAAAAAAGGGATTAAAACCCGCCAATGCAATATGGATATGGGGGGAGGGGAGAAAACCTGCCCTGGATAGTTTTTATGAGAAATATAAATTAAAGGGTTCGGTAATAACAGCTGTTGACTTAATAAAGGGCATTGGTATCCTTGCGGGTCTTAAACCCGTTAATGTTAAAGGCGCAACGGGTACAATAGATACTAATTTTAAAGGGAAGACTGATGCGGCAGTAAGCGAGCTTTCTGGCGGCAGGGATTTTGTATACCTGCATCTTGAAGCTACGGACGAATGCAGCCATCAGGGGAACGCTAAAAAGAAAGTAAAAGCAATCGAGATAATTGACGCTAAAATCATCGGACCAATTAAGAAGGCTCTGGATAGATTAAGGTTTGATTACAGGATAATGATACTTCCGGACCATAACACGCCTGTATCAATAAGAACACATACCGGAGAGCCGGTCCCCTTTTTAATATACGACAGCACGAAGGATATATATAATAATCCGGATAGATTCAGTGAGCCGCAGGGATTTAATGAGTTTTCCGCTAAAAAGACCGGCCTTTATTTCAATGAGGGATGTAAATTGCTGGATTACTTCTTAAGGAAAAAATAATAAAATAATTGGAGTGAAACTGTCTGTTCCGGTCACTTATATTACCATCAGAATTGTATAAATTTCGTTCTTACATTTAGTTAATCTAATATTATTTATTAATTGACTTTAAGTTAAAAATGAATATCCTCTTTTTTACAGGCTGACCCCTGTTACACTTCTGACCATTCTGGCAAGCCTGCTCGTCGGGCTGGTTATTGTTATATACCCTATAGTTATGCTTTCCAGGATACAGAAAAACAGTATCCTAAAAAGAAACCGATAGAATATTTATCATAGATATAACCAGCCTGCCACAGGATAGTACATATTAAAAACGGGAAAGTAAGTAAATAGACTGTAAGGCACCTTATCCTACAGAAGTTAATCCCCCAAAAATCATTTGAAGCTATTCTATAATTATTATATTATTGCTAAAGAAGGCTTAGAGATTTTTTGTTTATATTTTCAAAGCCTGCACAAGAAGTCCGGATTTGATTTTGCAGGGTATTTTAAAGAACAATTACATCTGGATATTTATGGTTCGAACCGGAATATTTAAGGCTGAACGCAATAGAAAGGGGAATTATTTTGGCAAGATGGAGTACGGGTAAAATAGTAGGCATTACTTTTCTCTGTATATTTGTACTGTTTATGTTTTCCGTAGGCTGCTTTATTATGGGGCTGTTTGGAAGGGGCTTCACCGGGACCTCCTATGGTATGGGGGATTCAATTTATGAAATAAGGCTGGAGGGAATAATTTCTGCTGATAAATATTCAAACATCTTGAGTGGGGGAACGGTTACACCCGAAGATATAATAGCACAGCTTGATGAAGCAAAAAATAATCCAAATGTAAAAGCAATTTTAATCAGGGTAAACAGTCCGGGCGGAAGCGCGGCAGCTTCCCAGGAGATATTTGAGGAAGTCAGAAAGATGGAAAAACCCATTGTGGTATCGGTCAGTGACAGCTGTGCTTCCGGAGCATATTACGTAGCAAGTGCGGCTGACAGGATAATTGCCAATCGTTCTTCTTCAGTTGGAAGTATCGGCGTAATAATGCAGATCCCAAACTACGAAGAACTATATGAGAAACTGGGTTTAAAATATACGACCATAAAACAGGGCAAATATAAAGATATAGGCAGTCCCGATAGACCGCTTACCAGTGAAGAAATAAAGTTGCTTGAAGGCCAGCTTAAAGAGGTTTACTGGCAGTTTATTTCGGATGTTGCGGAAGCTAGAGATATGGATATAAAAAAGGTTGAAGAGCTTGCGACGGGCTGGGTTTTTCTGGGAACGGAAGCTCTTGAGTTGGGTCTGATTGATGGAATCGGAAACTATAAAGATGCGATAGATGTAGCTGCGGAGCTCGGCGGAATAACAGGGGAACCCTATGTAATAAAACGGGAAGTCAGTTATTCTCTTATGGATTTACTTTTAGGGTTTTTTATTAATTCAAAAATCGGGAATATATTTCAGTAGAATATTTTTGGCAAGTTGATATGAAAGAACTGGTTTTTTAAAACATAAAATTTTGTTATTTTTATACTTTTAGTTTTTAATTTTTTAAAAAATGATTGAAAATATTATTAACCAGATAAAAGAAACTGAAGAAAAAGCGAAAGAGATCCTGGCTTTATCAAAAAAGGAATATAAGGATATTATAGATGAAGCATATAAAAAAGCGGAAAAAATCATAAAAGAAGCTGAAGAGGAAGTAAAAACGATGTTTGCGGAAGCCGAAAATAAAGCAAAGAATGAAGCAGCCGGGCAAGCAAAACAGATGGAAAAGGATTACGATAAAAAGCAGGAGGAAATAGAAAAAATTTTTAAGTCAAACCGTAAGAAAGCTATTGATAAAATTATTCAGAGGATTTTAGATTAATGGCAGTTGCAAGATTAAGTAAACTTTTTATTATTTCACATAAATCTGACACTGAATCAGTCCTGAAGAAATTACAAAAAACTTCCATTCCTATTGAGATAAGGCCATACACTGAGGAAATCGATCTGGAAATACCTGATTCCGGTGTGGACGCGGAACAAAATACCAGAATTAAAAAGGCTCTGGAAATTCTTGCTTCAATTAAAGAAAAAAAGTTAAAAAAAGTGATATCCCGTGCGGGAAAACTGGCAATTAAAAGAAATGAATATGAGAAAATTTTAAGAAATGAAGAATTCGAAGAGATAGTGGATAACATTCTGGAAATTGAAAGTGAAATAGAAACTTTTGAGGATAAAATTGCCGAGGCAGAACCACAGATTAATCAGCTGCAGATATGGTCCTGCTACAAAGGCAACCTTGAAGATATAAAGGAAACTAAAACCTATACTATAAAGTTAGGGATAATCAAGCATGAGGGCCGTGATTGTGAGGAAGTAATAAAAAATCTAAATGAGAATAAAATTTCCTGCGAAAAGTTATCGGAAGACGGAAATACCTCCTGTGTAATCCTGGCCTATCATAATCAATTTAAAAAAGAAGCGGAAGAATATTTGAGTGGCTTTATATTTGAGGAATCAGGAATAACCGGATATAAGGGCACCATTGGCGAGAATTTGAATAAAATCAAAAAAAACATTGAATTTTACAGGGAAAGGAAAAAACGTTTACAATCTGAGCTGGAAAAAATATCTTCAAAGTATGAAAAATCACTGACAGTTTATTTTGATTATCTTGAGAACAATCTGGAAATTGAAGAAGCCGTAAAATCAGGATTTTCTACGGATACCGTTTTGTTTCATACTGCATGGGTAAAAAATCCGGATAAGAAAAAAATCATTTCTATAATCGGAGGTTTTAAATCTACAAAAGTGGTAGAAATCCAGCCTGCCGGAGATGAAAGTATTCCTATAATCCTGGATAATAAACCCCTGTTTCGGCCATTTGAAATAGTGGTTGACCTATATGGAGTCCCCCGGTATTTTGAGATTGACCCAACACCGTTTGTTTCGCTGTTCTTTGCCATGTTTTTTGGTCTCTGTCTTACCGATGCAGGATATGGAGTGGTGCTTGCAATACTTGCTCTGGTTTTTGCCTTTAAAATGAAAACTGCTAAAAAATTCCTTATGTTAATTTTTGCAGGAGCAATCTTTGCCGTGTTTGCCGGAGTAATCTTTAACGGGTGGTTTGGCGATTTGCCAGGGTATCTTGGCATGGGAGACTTCTTTAGAAGACTTGCAATTCTGGGGGATCCTATTAATTCCAATGAGGGGGCCATGAACTTTTTCAGGCTGGCGCTGATTCTGGGAGTAGTTCATGTTATCTTTGGCCTTTTTATTAAATTTTTTGAAAGTATAAAGAATAGAGACTGGGAGGGAGCTTTTCTTGACGGTCTGCCATGGATAATTATTATTATACCGCTCATAATAATCCTGTTATCCTCACAGATAGCAGTGGATATGAATCTTATCACCAGTCCTATTTTCCCGGCGGGTATATCAAAAATCCTTATCTGGCCCGTTATTGCTGGTGCCTTAATGATTATTTTATTCGGGGCGCGTCAGGAAAGGAGCTGGGGATTAAGGATATTTATGGGATTCTTAAACCTTACCATAGTTAACGGGCTGACTTCTTTTCTTGGCGATTTTCTTTCATATATAAGACTTATGGCGCTGGGGCTTGTAACTGCCGGTATAGGGGTGGCTATTAACAAGATAGCATTTCAATTTCTTTCGGTCCCGGTTGCAGGGATTTTATTGTTGATTATAATGCTTATATTCGGGCATTTATTCAATATAGTAATTAATGTCTTGAGCGGTTTTGTTCACACCTTAAGACTTCATTATGTTGAGTTCTTCCCTAAATTTTACATAGGTGGAGGAAGACCTTTTAAAGCTTTAAAAGATGAACATAAATATGTAACAATAATCGAGTAGTATTAGGAGGAAAAATGTCAGATTTATCACTTGGTGTAATAATGGCAATGTTAGGCGCGGGCCTGGCAACTATTTTAGCTGGAATAGGCTCAGCTATAGGGATAGGGTATCCTGCCAGGGCAGCTGCGGGAGTTCTCTCAGAGGATCCGACAAAATTTGGAAGCCTGTTCCTGCTGGTAGTGCTCCCCGGTACCCAGGGATTCTACGGATTTGTTGCCACGTTTTTGCTGATTGGAAATATTGACAAAGTACAGACTCTGGGGCAGGGTATGCAGTTATTTTTAGCTGCACTGCCTATTGCATTTGCTGGATTAGTTTCAGGAATACATCAGGGAAAAGTGTGTGCTGCCGGCGTAAATCTTGTAGCTAAAAAACCCAGGGAAGTTATGAAGGGTGTTATTTATGCAGCAATGATAGAAACCTATGCTGTGCTGGGACTTCTTATAACTTTCTTCCTTAACAATCTAATTAAATTTTAACAGGTGAATGGATATGCCAGAGTTAGATAATGTTTCCGGAAAAGTCCTTAGCGATGCGGTAAAAGAGAAAGAACGTGAACTGGATAAAGCCAGAAAAAAAGCCTCGGATATAATAAAAAAGGCAAAGCAGAGAGCCTTAGAGATTCATCGCAACGGTAAACTCAAGGCCTGGCAGAAATACAAAGAAGTTTTAAGTATTGAAGTATCTAAAATTAAATCAGGACTAAACCAGAAAATACTGATGCATAAAATTAACCTTGTTGATGATGTAATTGAGGGAGCGAAGAAAAAACTTCTGATTATGGATAAGAAAGATTATAAAAAATTTCTCCGGAAAAGCTTAAAAGCTATGAATATAGATAGCGGCTATTACCTGATTGGAAGCGAAGAAAAAAATATTGACGGTAAAATGATTGAATCTATCGCAGATTTAAAAAAAGCAAAGGGGAAACCCGATTTTAAAAAAGGAATTAAGATAATTAAAGGAAAAGCCGAATATAATATATCTCCCGGTATTTTAATTGATTCAGATATTGATGACATAAGAATGGAAACAGCACCGTATCTATTCGGTAATGATAAGGAGAAGAAGTAGTTGAGACTTTTAAATTATGATATAGAAGATGACAGTTTTTATCTCTTTTCATGTGCAGAACTAAGAACAAGAGAGGCAGAATTCCTGGATAAGAGTAAAATTGACAGAATGTTAAAATCCGGCGGACTGGATGAATTTATCAGAGTATTGAGAGATACAGTATATGCCGGATATGTAAATGAAATAGAAAACTCGGGAAGTCTTGAGGCAGTTATAAATAGTGAGTGTAAAAATGCCCTTAACTTACTCAGTAAAAGATTAAAACCAGAGCACCTGCCTGCAGGAGAACTTTTATTTTTTGAGGAAAACCTGCACAATATAAAGGTAGTTATTAAATCAATTATTCTGGATTCGGATCTGGAAAAACTCTTTATTCCTTTAGATTATTCTTATGGGGAGTTAAGGAATGCTGCGGCAGCCGGAAGTCATGAAAACTTAAGCAAATCAATTTCTGGTACTCTTAAGTTTGCAGTGGAAATAATGAAAAAGCAAAAAAATCACCAGATCCTGGAATTTGAAATCGAGAAATTTTATTTACAGGAAATATACAGTTCCATAAAAAAAATAAACAGCAGATTAATTATGGATTATCTAAAGCATGTTATTGACATACTTAACATAAAGAATATTTACAGAAGCAAATATCTTAAAGGCGATTTGGATATTAATTATTTTTTACATGATAACGGATTTCTTCCGGTAGAATTTATGAGGAAATTTAAAGATGAAAACCCGGATTTTTTCTTAAAAAAACTGGAACAAACGGATTATGCGGATATTGTAATTAAAGGAGCGCATGCTCTAAATTTTCAACACACATTTTCTCTTTTTGAAAAGGAAGAAGATTTATTTTATATTGATTTATTTGATCCTTTGAAATACACGGTTTCCAATGTGGAGATAATTTTTCAGTTTTTCTTAAGAAAAAAAATGGAATTAAAATATTTAAATATTATTTTCGCCGGTATTCTTTATGGTATTGATATTGAAGAAATTAAAAATAAAGTAGAGGTTTAAAGGTTTAAATGGCTGTTAAAATGGCCGCATTCGGAGAAAAAGATATTATGCTGATATTCAAATCGGCAGGGATTGATGTCTACCCTTCAAAAAGTAATACTGAGGAAATTAATGAGTCTGCAAAAAAGTTAAAGCAGCTTGCAGACAGCGGTTATGGGATTATCTTTATTACAGAAACAATAGCTTTAAAACTGGACCATTTAATCAGGGAATACGAAGACAAATTCCAGCCCTCAATAATAGTGATCCCCGGGTTGGGGAAAAGAAACGATTATGCAATTAAAAATTTACGGAGAATAATAATTAAAGCTGTTGGAGCAGATATATTCTCGGATAAAGAAAAAGTATTGGAGTAAATAAACAGGAGTACATAAATGAGTGAAATAGGAAAAATTGTCAAGGTATCAGGCCCACTGGTTGTGGCCGGAAATATGTCTGGTTGTAAAATGTATGATATTGTTCATGTTTCCGATAAAAAGCTAATGGGAGAGATAATAGAATTAAACGGGGACCTTGCTTCCATACAGGTTTATGAAGAAACTGAGGGCATAGGCGTGGGAGAAGCTGTATATCCAAGCGGTGAGCCTTTAACGGTGGAGCTTGGACCGGGTTTATTGCAATCTATTTATGATGGAATCCAGAGGCCTCTCGATGAGATATATGAAAGGACAGGTAATTTTATTGCCAGGGGGGTAACGGCAGCAGCACTAAACAGGGAACAGAAATGGAAATTTGAGCCGGTGGCAAAAAAAGGCGATACTGTAAGTTATGGTGATTTTTTAGGGTATGTTAGCGAAACGGAGACAGTTAAACACTATATTATGGTTCCGGAAGGAATAAGCGGGGAAATTAAATCAATTAAGCCGGGTAAGTTTACGGTTGAGGATACCATAGCTGTTATAAAAGGTAAAAATGGTGATATAGAAGTTACAATGATGCAGAAGTGGCCGGTAAGAATACCCAGGCCGTATTTGAATAAATTAAGTCCGGATGTGCCTTTATTTACCGGTCAGAGAATTATAGATATGCTTTTTCCGATTGCTAAAGGCGGTACTGCATGCGTACCCGGGCCGTTTGGTTCAGGTAAAACGGTAATCCAGCACCAGCTGGCAAAGTGGATTGATGCGGAGGTTATTGTTTATATAGGATGCGGTGAAAGAGGCAACGAGATGACCGACGTTCTTATGGAATTTCCGGAACTTGTTGACCCCAAGTCGGGGGTACCCCTGATGAAAAGGACGGTTCTAATTGCTAATACTTCCAATATGCCTGTTGCGGCGAGAGAAGCATCCGTTTATACGGGAATCACAATAGCCGAATATTTCAGGGATATGGGGTATTCTGTAGCTTTAATGGCTGATTCGACTTCAAGATGGGCGGAGGCAATGCGGGAAATTTCCGGCAGGCTGGAAGAAATGCCCGGGGAAGAAGGATATCCGGCGTATCTGGGGGCAAGACTTGCTTCATTTTATGAAAGAGCCGGTATGATAAATTGTATTTCAAGCAATGATAAGAGGTCAGGAGCTCTTTCTGTTATTGGTGCCGTTTCTCCTC
The DNA here is from genome assembly GCA_964560595.1 of uncultured Actinomycetota bacterium. Lineage (GTDB taxonomy): Bacteria > Actinomycetota > Humimicrobiia > Humimicrobiales > Humimicrobiaceae > JAQVEM01. The sequence continues at coordinate 731 of CAZLME010000019.1, read as the reverse complement.
CGGGAGGCGATCTTTCCGACCCTGTGGTACAGGCTACATTAAGGGTGGTAAAGGTATTCTGGTCCCTTGAGGCGAACCTTGCGTACAGCAGACAGTTTCCGGCAATATCCTGGTTAAATTCTTATTCTCTTTATATCGATAATATAAAAGATTACATAACAGAAAAAGTTCATGAGGACTATTTTGATTTGCGTGCAGAAGCAATGAGAATCCTTGAAAAAGAATCGGAACTGGAAGAGATTGTCCGGCTTGTAGGTATTGATGCTCTTTCGGGACCGGACAGGCTGATCTTGCTTACAGCCAGAATGATAAGGGAAGATTTCCTTCATCAGATTGCTTTTCATGAAGTAGATACTTATTCGTCAATGGAGAAACAATATAAAATGATAAGTGTAATTATATATTTCTACAATCAGGCAACCAGTCATTTAAAAATAAATGCCGATATTAAGGTTATTGAAAGTATGAAAGTCAGGGATAAGATAGCCAGGATGAAGTATATAAAGAATGAAGATATAGATGAAATTGATAAAATCAAGGTAGATATAGACAAAGAACTTTCTTCAATAATAGAGGAGTGATAATGTTAAAAGAATATAGAAGTATTACCAGCATATCCGGCCCCCTTCTTCATGTAGAAGGTGTGGAAGGTGTTAAGTATGAGGAAATGGTGGAAATACGGCTTGATGATGGAAGCATAAGGAATGGCAGGGTGCTTGAAGTTGACAGAG
>CAZLME010000018.1:0-15742 GCA_964560595.1 uncultured Actinomycetota bacterium | reverse complement strand
GAATTTTTAAACTATAAGGAAAGAAATTACTGACAGCCAGGTATTTAAAAAGCTTATAAATAGCAGCGTAATGATATAACAAATACAAAAATACGTTATAAGTTCTGGAGAGCCAGTTTTATGGCACCCTGGACAGGTTTTTCAGTAAGGGGTATAAAATTGACTTTTTTAAATTTATCTTTTATTTTTTCTATTATTATGGATTTAAAATATTTTTCACATTTAAATACTTTCCCCACAAAAACCAGGTCAAATTCCTTATCCACAAGGTTCAGTTTATGTGCTACGACAGTTATGGAATTAACTGCTTCCAGAGCTGCTTCTTCAAGGATTTTTGCAGATATTTTATCTCCCTTCTCTGCTGTTGCGCATACCGTCCTTGCCAGCGTAGCAATTTTATTCTTAAAAAAAGTGCTACTGTAGGTCCAATCCACTAAATCAGGTATGTTCTTGATTTTAAGGTCCTCTATTATTATTCTGGACAGGAGAGTTTTCTCGCCCCTGCCGTCATATGCTCTTATGCAGGCTCTGAGCGCCTTTAAACCTATATCATAGCCGCTTCCTTCATCACCAAGTATGTAATCCCAGCCATTAGCCTTTGCTTCTTTCCCTTCTTCGTTTATACCAAAACAACTGGAGCCTGTACCGCATATAATTATTATTCGATTTTTACTATTGCTGCCTGCAGCCAGACCAACCCTCGTATCATTGCATATAAGGGTACGGGCAGGGTCTATATAATCTTTAATGTCACTGTCAAATATTATTTTCCGGTAAGTATCATCATCCATTGCAGAATCATTACCGGCCAACCCAAGACAGGCATATTTAAAAGTAAATTTGTTTGAGTGCTTTATGCTTTCAATTGCTTTTAGTATGGCTTTGCCAATATTTTCCCTGGCAGACTCTATGCCCACACTTTTAAAATTACTTGAACTATATTTACTTTCAGAAATTACTTTTCCTGATATATCTGTTATTTGAACAAATGTTTTTGTTGCGCCTCCGTCAACACCCAGAATATAATCCAAGATTATTTCTCCTTTCTGTTATTATTTCTTCTTCTCCATATATTGTCTGGCCTGGTACATAAAAGTCTCCAGACGGGTTTCTGTTGTTCCCTGCTCCAGACCGTCAAAGGCAAGATTTAACCAGGGTATCTTATATTCTTCCCTGACTCTCTTAGAGACGGCATTGACAATATTTCCCGGAATACAGGTGAAGGGCAGCACATTTATAATCCCGTCAGCACCGTTTTTGATCCAGTCTACTGATTTTCCTATGCTTAAGGCTGCTTCACCGAACCATCTTATTATATAAGGTTCGGCATTATCCCATATCTCGTAAATATCGGCTTCTTTATCTTCTCTCAAGAAACCTTTTAATGGTTTTTCCAGCCTGCTGTGACTGTAACGCAGGAATTTATCTATTATCCTGTTTGAAGTATAATATTTTATCCCTTTTATAAAATCTCCTGATAATTCACCCAGCTGCTTTCTATAATTGTCATCCTCTCCGCTGCTGTTATGATTCATTCCGAATGACTTTACAATCTTGTAATAAAGGTCTGTTTGTTTTGTTAAGATATCTATCTTTCTGGTCGCAGTGGTATGGGATGGCCATTCTCCGAATGGAGGGATTTCCACTTCCCCGCCCAGTGCTTCTACTCCTTTTATGATTTCATTATTGCTGTAAGCGTGATTTCTTACAAATATTTCTCCCACTATTCCAATCAAAGGCTTATTTATTTTTTTAACGGGTATGTTTTCAAAATCTTTTCTTGCGTTTTTAAGAATATCAACCATTTTGTTCAAAGTCCTGATTACTGAATAATCCTCTACTGACGTGCAAACATCTGCAACATACTTCTCGTAAATTTTATTTGTCTGTCCCTCTTTAATTTCGTAAGGCCTTGTTTTCCGCAGCATTTTATTAAGATAATCCACAGTAAAAATACCGAACATTCCCTTAATGACAAGTATATAACCCTTTAATCCCTCCATATCATATTCTTTGTAGAACTGGTTTCCCTCCGGGGCTCCGGGAGCAATTATGGGCACGTCGTCATAACCCAGTTCCTTAATTATTATTTTCTGCATTTTATTATATTGACCGAAACGGCAGGGACCGTATGTCTGCGCCATTAAGAAAGCTGATTTCTTCGGGTCATTGTGTCTTAATGTTTTAATTATATCTCCAGTTGTTATGATAAACGGATAACATTCCTTACCCAGCGTATATCTTCTGCCAAGCCTTAGCGTTTCATCATCCGAATATAGCATCTCGGAATCAACACCCATAGACCTGAAGGCATGTTTTAGGACAATCGCACCATCTCCCATATAGGGGATATATATTTTTCTGCCCTCACTTTTTTTGAAAACAGCATCTTTCTTATCCGGCCTGACCTGTTCCGGCAAGAAACCTCTCTTATTCCTTATATTCATCAGGGAATCTATGAAGGCTTCGCACCGTGTTATCACTCCCGCTCCTGCTGAGTGCTCGTCTACTTCCAATTTTAAAAAGGGTTTTTCCATTTCCCTCTCAAAATACTGGCATATAAAAGAATCCGGACCGCAGCCAAAATTGGTGATATAAACTGCATAAAGTCTCCTATCCCCGTTAATTATCTTAGCCGCACTCATAATCCTATCCCCGAATTCCCAGTACATGTTTGGCCATTGTTTTGAGATGTCAACCGAATCTACCGGAAGATAATCAAGAGGAATCACTTTAAATCCAAGCTCTCTTAATTTCTTAGGGACATCCATACTTATTGCTCTGTCACAGCTATTATATGACCTGCCGGATACTACAATTAAAATCTCATCATCCTTTAAACTGCCCAGTATTTCTTTGCCTCTTTTTTTAATAGACTGGTAAAATTTATTCTGGGCATAGTAAGCCTCTTCTATTGCCCTTTTTATTGATTTTTTATCTCTTCCGAGTTCTCTGCCAAGACTAGCAAGCTGTTTTTCCTTTATATATTCTTTATAGCTAAAATTAAAAATGGGAGTCAGTATTTTAACCTTTCCCGTATCCATAGATGATTTTACTATTGACCATGAGCCCTGAATAAAAGGACAGGGGTAACTGCCTGTTCTCTCCCCTTTGATATTATTTTTTTTGGTAGGCATATCTCTGGTAGTAGGCAAAAATATGTAATCCACTTCTTTTTCCAGGAGATTCTGCACATGTCCCAGCAAAGTTTTCATTGGAAAGCAGGTTTCAGCTACGGAGTACTGGAGCCCGTCATTAATTATCTTCTTATTTGTTCTATCCGATAGAATAAAATCAAAACCAAGTTCAGAAAAGAAAGCGCTCCAGAACGGATAGAACTCATGGGTAAGCATGGAGTAAGGGATACCGATTTTTTCCGCTCCTTTGTTATCTTTAAGCTTATATGAGTTTAAAAGAAAGTTTTCGCGTTCCTCAAAATAGTCCGGTATATCTTTTTTTACAGATTTTCCCTTTTCGTATTTTTCACATCTGCCTCCGTAAAATAGCGGGGGCTGGCCTTTAATGGATACCTTTTTAATTTCACACCGGTTAGGGCATCCGTTACATTCAAAAGAACTGTGGCTGTAGCTGACTTTTAATATATTTTCAAATCCCCTGAATTTCGTTTTTTCAGGAGAGTCTTCAAGCACTGCGATTGCCGTTCCAATTGCACCTGTTACTTCATGATTTTCAGGAACAATTATTTCTTTGCCCAGATAGTTTTTAAAAGCGGCAACAACAGATTTATTAAAGGCAACCGCGCCCTGGAAGAATATCTTTTTACCTATTTTCTTTCTTCCAACCACCAGGTTTATATAATTCATAACAATAGAATAAGCAAGGCCGGCAAGAATGTCTTCGATGCAGGCCCCTTTTTGATAATGGGAATAAACATTGGTCTCCATGAAAACCGTACAGCGTTCTCCGAGATTTATGGGGTCTTTTGCCTTCAGCGCAATATCTCCAAAATCTTCAATCTTAATATCAAATCTTTCAGCCTGTTCTTCAAGAAATGAACCGGTTCCTGCGGCACAGACTTTATTCATTTCAAAATCAATGACCACGCCATTTTCTAGTGATATGTATTTTGAATCCTGCCCCCCAATCTCAAAAATTGTATCAACTGAGTCGTCGATATCAGCTGCCGCTTTTGCCTGAGCGGTTATTTCATTTATTACTATATCAGCGCCTACAAAATCACCTATTAAATATCTGCCCGAACCTGTGGTACCGGCACCTCTAATATTGATTTTATCCCCCACTTTTTCTCCGATTATCCGGACTCCCTGCCGTACCGCTTCTATGGGCCTTCCTGCCGTTCTTAAATAAACTTTTTCTATAAGCTTTTTATCTTTGTCTATCGCTACTACATTGGTACTTATGGAGCCGACATCTATACCGATATAGGCGTCAACCTTTTCTTTGCCAAAATCATATTCTTTGACTTCTCCCGAAGGCAGCTTTTGATCCGCTATAGTCAGCGGCTTAAATGTATCTCTTTTATATTTAAAATTTCCAAGATACTCATCAAGTAAACCCGCCAGACCGGAAATATCCAGATTTTTTGCTGCCTGTCTTGACCTGGAACTTAAAGCAGCTCCTACAGCGCCCATGGATGCTCTGTGCTCGGGAATTACTAATTTTTCGCCCAAAACATCTTCAAAAGCTTTAATCATAGCCTCATTAAAAGATACTCCGCCGCAAAAAACTATGGGTGGTATAAACTTTTTCCCTCTAACAATTCCGGATTTGAAGCTGCGTGCCATTGCATAACACAGACCAAGAATTATATCCTCGTCGCTAGCCGCCTCCTGCTGCAGATGGATCATATCCGATTTAGCAAATACGCTGCATCTCCCTGCAATAGTGGAAGGATTTTTTGACTTCAATGCCAGCTGTACAAATTCTTCTATGGTCAGGCCAAATCTTGAAGCCTGCTGGTCAAGGAAAGAACCCGTTCCTGCCGCACATAATTCATTCATGGCGTAATCACCGTACGCAAGATCAATAAACTTGGAATCCTGACCCCCAATTTCAATAACCGTTTTCGCATCATGATATAAAAATTTTATAGAACTGATTATTGCTTCTATCTCATTAACAAATTCAAAAACGGGTATTGAAGCGATTTCTTTTCCTCCCGAACCGGTAATGCCTATACCGCTTATTTTATCTCTGTACATGCTTTTAGATATTAATTCTATATCATTTTTTAATGATTTTACCGACTCGCCAAAGTGCCTTGTATATGGAAGTACTTCTATTATCTCCTTTTTTTCATTAATTATTACCCTGTTTATGCTTATTGATCCTATATCGTAGCCAATATACAGCCTCACTATTACTCCACTTATCCCTTCTAGATTAATTTTAGTTTTTATATTTTAAGAAGATTATTTTTTAAAAAGAGCTATATTCTTCTCTATGTTCTATTAAATAAAAATCAATCTTAATAATTGATTTTATATGCTAACACATTAGTTATAAACGTCAATAAAACCATAAATGTTTCATTTTATCTTTAATTGATTTTCTTTTAATATACCCCTAACTTCTTATACAATATTAATATTCAATATGCTAAAATTACTTATGAGTATGGTAAAAAGATTATGATAGAATTAAAATATTTAAAAATTTTTATAGTTCTTATCTTATTTATTCTTATAACCCCATTTATAACTTCCTGTGACCAGACTCTAATTGATATTTACACCCAGGTAAATGCTGATTATTCGGGAACCAGGACTATTGATATAGCAGTAAAAACAGAATATCTGCAGAAGAGTGAAATCATTCTGAGCCAGAATCAATCTCTTTATGACAAAATACTTGAGAGTCTGCCGGAGGGAGAGCTAAAAGCATCTGATGAAGGCGAATATACTCATTTTACCTCTACCATTAATTTTGAAGATGTAAATTTCCTTCAGCATATTTCCATAGACAATTTCTCTGAAACTCCCCCGGAAAGATTTTATGCCAAACTTAAAAAAGCTGATTATTTTTTTTACAGCGAATATTTCTTCGAAGACTATATAGATATGAAAATAGACGACATCCTGCTTTCTTCTCTAGATATAAATTCCGATTATAAGCGGATTGATGATCTGGTAAAAGCAGAAAGCGATATTTTAAATATAACTTACCAGGTGAAGTTTCCTGTAAAAATAACCAAACATAATGCAGATATAATAGGAAACAATAATATTGCAATATGGAACATTAAATATGGTGAAGAGAAAAAAATATCTATAGAAGGAAAGAAAATAAAACTTCTAACTTATTTCTTAATTGTGATTTTAGGTATTATAGTTTTATTTATAATATTTATAATTTTTGTAATAATTTTTAGTTCAAGAAGAGGCAGGAGGCCACCCCCTCGCGGAAAACCCTTTTATTCTTATGATAATTATTTTAAAAGAGACAGATTTTTTAATAGTGATGATTAATATATTGCTGACTGGTAAAACATTGATTGGTAAATCTTAAAAAGAATTGGGAAGTTTGTGTATAGATGAAAAGCAGAACTTACGACACATATAGATTATCTACACCGCTTACTGAAGAAAAAATCAAAAAACTAAAAGCCGGTGATACCATTTATTTAAGTGGAACCATTCTCGGAGCAAGAGATGCAGCTCATAAAAGAATTGTGGAAAATATTGTTTCCAATAAAAAGCTGCCTGTTGATTTAAAAAACAGCACCATATTTTATGTAGGTCCGTCTCCAACCCCGCCCGGTAAAAAAAGCGGGAGTATAGGACCGACCACCAGCAGAAGGATGGATGATTTAACCGAACCGCTTTTAAAAGAAGGTCTTAAAGCTATGATCGGGAAAGGCAGGAGAAGTGATAAAATAATAGACCTTTTAAAAAAACATAAATCAGATTACCTGGTGCTGGTAGGCGGTATTTCAGCATATCTCTCGACAAAAGTAAAAGATATAAAAGCTATTGCTTATAATGACCTTGGGCCCGAGGCCATCTATAAGATTGAAGTAGAAAATTTGCCTTTATTCGTAGCTTATGATATTTACGGCGGTGATATTTTTGAATCTGCTCTTCTTGTGGAGTGACAGCTGAAAAAAACCGCAAGCGGCAGTGAAGCCATGTGAGATGGCGCATATTCTATATTACAGGCAAGGGCAGTTGTCTTCCCGCCAAGACCCTGGGGCCCTATTCCGGTCTCATTTACCGCATTTAATATTTTTTCTTCCAATTTTCCGTATCTTCTGTCAGGATTTCTACTTTCAAGATTTCTGAAACCGGCAATTCTTGCCAGACGGGTAACCTCGGAGGATGAACCGCCTATTCCTATTCCTATTATTACCGGCGGACAGCATCCGGTAACACTTTTTTTAACCTGACTTAAAATAAGTTTTATTATTTCATCTTCGCTCGTTGAAGGATTGAGCATATAAAGATAGGAGCAATTTTCGCTGCCGCCGCCTTTTAAACATACTTTCAGGTTAAGAAATGTATCCTTTGTAAAGTCTGTGTGAATTATTGCAGGTATATTCCCTAATGTATTTTTTCTCTCATAAAGGGGGTCAGATACAACCGATTTTCTTAAGTAATTGCTATTATAAGTTTCTGCCACCGTTTGATTTAATAAATCATTAAGTGAGCCGCTTTCTTCAATGCAGATATCTCTTCCGATACTTATATCAATGTAGACCAGGCCGCAATCCTGGCACAGCGGGAGTTTCTGTTCCCGGGCAATTTTTGCATTTTCTAAAATAAGCTTTAGAATCTCTCCGGCTCTATGACTTTTTTCTTTTTTAACAGCATTTTTTACAGCTTCTATAATGTCATCGGGAAGATCAAAACTCGCCTTAATCAGGAGTTTTCTGATTTCTTCTGTTATTGTTGTAATTTTTATATTTTTCATCTTTTCCGGGGCAATCGGGGTTTATACATAAATCCCAGGGTTTTCTCCCCTTATTTATAATTTTAACCATGGGATAGCCGCAGTGTTTGCATTCTTCTCTGGTTGTAACCAGGTAGCCTTTCTGCGGAAGAGAAAATGTATTTTTGCATTCCGGATATGCGTTACACCCGACAAATCTTTTTTTTGTTTTTCTTGAAGTCCTGACAATTAGATTCCCCTCACAATTTTCACTCATGCACTTGCCTATGATTAAATCTTCTTCTATTCCTTTTTTTATTTCCTTTGATATTTCGTCTTTCTCGTTTTGGAGATTAACCATGACATCCTTCAACATTTTTCTGGATCTATCCACGACATCTCCTTTTGCTTCATCCCCGCTTGCAATACCATCCATATACATCTCAAGCTCGGAAGTCATATCGGGAGATGATATTTTCTCGGCATGTTTCTTAAGCATTTTTACCACTGCAATAGCTTTTTCGGAAGGGCAAAGGGGATTCCCGCTTGCATAGCCTCTATACATTAAATTCTGGATAATCGTATGGCGGGTTGCTTTTGTCCCAAGCCCCAGTTCTTCCATTTTTTCAACCAGCTTACCCTGGGTATATCTGGCAGGAGGTTTTGTTTCTTTGTCCAGTAGATTCTTTGATATAACCGCAAGGGTTTGATTTTCCTTAAGCTGAGGAATATATATATCTTTATATTTATAGTACGGGTAAAATTCAATCCAGTTTGCCTCTATAGTATTAGAACCGCCTGCAATAAACGGCTCCCCGTTTATATCAATATATGCAGAAATATTTTTAATTTTTGCCGCGGGAAGCAGCGTGCATATAAACCTCCTTACAATCAAATCATAAAGTTTCCATTCGTCACCGGTCAGGTTATTTTTTCCGGCAATTGAAGTAGGATAGATTGGCGGATGATCAGTAGATCTTTTTTTACCGCGGCTTGCCACTATATTCTTTTGAGCCAGTACTTTCCCGGACATATTGCGATACTCGTCTGTGGTGCCCAGCATTTTTACAATTTCTTTTAAATCAATGGATGAAGGGTAAACGGTATTATCGGTTCTTGGGTAACTTATGTAACCATTCATGTATAGGCTCTCAGCAATATTTATTGTCTTTGAAGCTGTGAACCCCATTGAACTTCCACTCATTATAAGTGCCGTTGTATTGAAAGGAGCAAGGGGTTTTATATCTTTTATATTTTCATTTATTTTAAGCACGACTCCCTTATCGCTCAATCTTTCGTATGCGGTCTGCGCGTCTTCTTTTTTTAGGAATTTTTTTGTTTTATGACTGGCTTCAAATTCCTCTCCTGATTCAGTTCTAAGTTTTACATTTATGACCCAGTAAGGAGTGGGGATAAATGATTTTATCTCGAGCTCTCTATCAACAATAAGAGCAAGGGTAGGTGTCTGCACCCTCCCCACCGATAAAAATTTGTCTTTAATCTGATAAGTTGCAAGAGATATAAAACGGGTAAGAGTCGCCCCCCATATCAAATCTATATCCTGCCTTGCCCTTCCGGCAAAAGCAAGGTTTAAATCAATTTTGCCTGGTTTTGAGAACGCCTCATTTATATCCCTGGGTGTAATTGCAGAAAATTTCGCCCTCCTGGCAGGAGCAAGCGCATTATTTTCTTTTACTGTCTGCATCGCATCATAGCCGATAAGTTCTCCTTCTCTATCATAGTCTGTAGCCACTATGATCTCGTCTGCATCACCTGAAACTTTTTTAAGTGCCTGGATTATTTTCTTTTGGATAGGGACTTTTTCTATTTCAGCATCAATAAGATCCGCAGGATCTACTTTAAACCAGTTCGCATATTCTTTAGGGTAATCAACCTTCAGTATATGACCCTTAAGCCCAACAACACTGTAATCTTCCCCGCCAAGTTTAAAATGATATACCGGAATACCATATACTTTTTCTTCGCTTACGCCATCTCCCGCAAGTATCTGTGCAATTCTTTTAGCAGCTATCTCTTTTTCGCTTATAATCAGCTTCAAGTAATTATCACCGTCAAAAAAAATATTTTTAAATTTTAATTTATAATTAATTTTATCTGAATTTGAAATAATAGCATTAAAAGAAAAATAAATAAATCTTTCATGCCGGCAGAATTTTATATTTTTTCATTAAAATAGTATTGATAGATGAAGAATAATTTACTCCCATATATTATGCCCAGGCAAAGTGCCTGTTTTAATTTTATAGATGTTGTTTTAAAATAACAAAAGCACCGGTGATATAACCAGGGTAGGGATTATGAATTTAAATATAGAAATTATAAACAGAATAATTAAACTTAAAGCAGAAAAGGATGCCATTATACTGGCGCATAATTATCAGATCGGTGAAGTTCAGGACATCGCTGATTTTACCGGGGATTCTTTCCAGCTAAGCGTTGAAGCATCCAAAACACATAAAAGTATTATAGTATTCTGCGGAGTCCATTTTATGGCTGAAACTGCTAAAATCTTATCTCCCGAAAAAAAGGTTATCCTCCCCGATAAAAATAGCGGATGCCCGATGGCTGACATGATAAATACAGCCCAGCTTAAAAAATTAAAAGACAGACACCCCGGTGCGGTAGTGGTCTGTTATGTCAATTCCTCCGCCGGAGTAAAAGCTTTAAGTGATATCTGCTGCACATCTTCCAATGCTGTAAATGTGGTAAAATCCATTCCTGAAAATAAAAAAATAATATTCATACCCGATAAATATCTGGGAAGTTATGTACAGAAACAGGCAGGAAGAGAGCTTATCTTATGGAATGGATATTGCCCGACTCATGTTATGATTAATGTAAAAGATATTATCAGGCTTAAAAAAGAGCATCTGGATGCTGTGGCAATAGTGCATCCTGAATGTACACCGGATGTAATAGATATAGCCGATAAGGTAGCTTCCACCGGAGGAATGCTCAAATATGTAAAAAAAAGTAAAAAAAAGAATTTTATAATCGGTACAGAGATCGGCATAATACACAGATTAAAAAAAGAAAATCCGGATAAAATTTTTTATCCTGCAACCAATAACGCCATATGTCCAAATATGAAACTTATAAATTTAGAAAAAGTTCTCTGGTCGCTTGAGGATGAAAAATATGAAATAAAAGTGCCGGATGAGACAATAAGAAAAGCAAAGTCAGCTATTAACAGGATGATAGTAATAAAATAAACCATGTTGCCAGAATATCTAATAAGTCCATCACTTACCCGGAAAATTAATAAATACTCTGATTGTATCATTATAGGCAGTGGGATTGCCGGTCTATCTACTGCAATGAGGCTGGCAGAGAAGCATAATGTAAAAGTTTTTACTAAAAGTTCTCTTTCTGACTCAACTACATGGTATGCACAGGGCGGTATTGCAGCTGCCATTAAAAAACCTGATTTCTGGAAATCTCACTACGAGGATACTATAACCGCGGGCCAGGGATTATGTGACCCAAAAGCTGTAGAAATCCTTGTCAAGACCGCACCAAAAATGATAGAGGACCTTATAGAAATAGGAACCAATTTTGATATTTCGGAAGGTGAAATCAGCCTTACCACAGAGGGTGGGCACAGCTTTCCGAGAATCCTTCACGCCGGAGGGGATGCAACCGGGGAAGAACTTGAAAAAAAATTGGTTTCCTACTCAAAAAGCCTCAGGCAAATGAACTTCTCCCCCGAACATTTTGTACTGGATATACTTGTTTATAAAAACAATTGCGTTGGAATTATGGATATAAAAACCGGCAAAGTTGAAATACATCCGGCCTCAAACATTATTATTGCAAGTGGAGGAATCGGACAAATTTATGATCTCTCCACTAATCCTCCTATCTCAACTGGCGATGGTATTGCCATGGCTTATAGGGCAGGTGCCTGTATTATGGATATAGAATTTATTCAATTCCATCCTACTGTGTTTAAAACAAAAGATTCAAAACTTTTTTTAATAAGCGAAGCCTTAAGAGGAGAAGGCGCATACCTGCGTGATTGCCATGGAAATAGATTTATGATGGGAAAACATCCAAGGATAGAGCTTGCACCCAGAGACATAGTGGTAAAGGAAATGATAAGGGTAATGGATGAGTGCGGTACTGATTATGTTTATCTTGATGCAACACATATACCAGAAAGTTACCTTAAAATACGTTTTCCTAATATTATTTCAAAATTGAAGGAAAATGGGCTGAATTTAAATAAAGATTTAATTAAAGTATCTCCGGCCGAACATTATCTTAATGGAGGGATTAAAACAGATTATAATGGCAGAACAAATATAAAAGGGCTCTATTGTTGTGGTGAGGCAGCAGCAACAGGAGCACACGGCGCGAATAGGCTTGCCAGCAATTCTCTTATGGAAGGCCTGGTATATGGATGGAAAATCTATAAAGATATACAAAAGAATTTAGATAAAAAAAGTCAAAAAGATAAGAATGAAGCAATCATGAGTATAAACGAGATTCTAAATAAATTTAAAACAGAAAAAATAAAAGTAAGTAAACCTGAAGATAAGATTCCTGATATAAATACTCTTATTTTGAAATTAAGAAATATTATGACCAAAAAAGTAGGCATACTGAGGGACGCAAAAAGCTTAAAAGAAGCGAAGGAATTCGTTAACTTTTATATAAAATGCGATTATCTTTATAACAAAAAAGATAAAAATACTCTTGAGTTTGTAAATATGCTGACAGTAGCCAGCCTTATAATAAAAGCAGCCAGCCTCAGGGAAGAAAGCAGAGGGACACATCAAAGAAACGACTTTCCGCAAAAGGATGACAAAAAATGGAAAAAACATATAATACTAAAGCAAAATAAAGTATATTTTGAAAATACTTAAAATTTCAGTGTAATAATGAAAAATAAAATTTTAAAAAATGAAGTTATAGATATTATAAGCGGAGCCATCTCCGAAGATTTAAACGGTTCTGGTGATATTACATCCCGGTATCTTATTCCTCCCGATAAAAACTCATCTTCATATATTATATGCAAGGAAACCGGAGGTGCCGTATTAAGCGGCCTTGATATCGCGATTTTCACTTTAGAAGAAATTGACAGCAGTGTAAAAGTTGAAAGATTAAAAAATGACGGAGACAGGCTGGAATATATGGACAGGATCTGCAATATAAGCGGACCGGCTTTATCGATTTTAAAGGCTGAAAGAACATGCCTTAATTTTATTCAGCACATGTCAGGAATCGCCACACTTACGGGTAAATTTGTTAAGATTGCCGGTCCGTATGGAGTAAAGATCAAAGATACCAGAAAAACAAAACCAACCTTGCGTAAAATTGAAAAATATGCGGTACTTTGCGGCGGCGGCTATAATCACCGTTTCGGCCTTTTTGACGGGATACTTATAAAGGATAATCACATAACTGCAGCCGGGGGAATTACAAAAGCTACTGAAAGTATAAGAGTAAGTGCACCTTCAACCTTAGAAATCGAAGTAGAGGTCAGAGATTTTAAACAGCTTGATGAGGCAATAACCGAAAGAGTGGATATTATAATGCTTGATAATATGAGCACTGGCGAGATGACAGAAGCAGTTAAAATAATAAGAAAAAGAAGAGGCAATTCCTGCCTCATAGAAGCTTCCGGAAACATAAATCTTGAGAATCTTGAAGAAATATGTAAAACAGGGGTTGACATAATATCGGCCGGGGCAATCACACACTCAGCTCCAGCCGCCGATTTTTCCTTGGAATTTGAATAGGACCCTTAGCAGCTAAATCTTTGCATTTAATTTAAAGCACTCTTAAAATTTTATTAAAGAAAATAGTCTGATATGTTGTAATTAAAATAAATAGTTTTATAATTAGAGAAATTTACGATACTTAGTTGTAAATATAAAGAGGTTGAATTTTGGATAAAGAACCCGGACAACGGCAAAAGTTATTAATTAATTTACCTTTTTTTAAAATGGAGGTAAATAAAAGGCATGTAAGCCTTTATTTTACTGAAATGTAAAAGTGATCTTATAACCTCCGTTTTAAAAAAGGATAGAATGGAGGTTGTAATGCACAAAATATTATTTCCTGAATTTATCAACGCAACTATAATAGCTCTACCTTCAGACCTTTCTAAAAAAACCAAAATTAAAAAATATAGACAGCCATACATTCTTACTGTTTTCTCTAAGGTACTTATTCCATTAAATATTTTAAAACATTTCCCTATTCTTTGGATTAAAATTATTATTTATACATCTTTTAACATGCAGAGAGGAGGAATTTTAAATGCTAAGTTATGAAGAATATGAAATATTGGAAAAGATCAATGAACTGATTGAAAAAAAAGACTGGAAAGAAATAAAAAAGAAACTGGCAGAACTTCCTCCTTCAGATATTGTTTATATATTTGAAAATTCCAGCAGTGAAACAGAGCTGCTGCTATTCCGCCTCCTTTCCAACGAGAAAGCGGCAAAAGTTTTCTCCGAACTCGAATTGGATGAGCAGGAATCGATTTTAAGAAATATTGGAAATGAAAAAATAAAACAGCTCATCCTGGAGCTCCCTCCGGATGACAGAACCGAAATTTTTGGTGACCTGCCCGGTAATATTACCCAAAAATTATTAAATATTCTGCCGCCTGCTGAACGCAAAGAGGCTCTATCTCTCCTCTGTTATTCTGAAGAGAGTGTAGGAAGAATAATGACGCCGGAATATATAGCTGTTAAATCAGAATGGACAATAGAAAAAGCGCTAAATCATATAAGAGAACTTGGCAAAGATGCTGAAACTGTGAATATGATTTATGTTGTTGACAATAAATGGCACCTGATTGACAGCCTGCCTATCAGAAAATTTATTCTGGCCAATCCAGGAGAGAGTGTTAAATCAATAATGGATTATAAATTTATTTCCATACCTGCATATGAAGACCAGGAGGAAGCAGCAAAAAAAATACAGAAATATAATTTTGTGGCACTTCCTGTAGTGGACAGGGAGGGCGTACTTATGGGTATAATAACAATTGATGATATCCTGGATGTTCTGGAAGAAGAGACAACGGAGGATTTCCACAAAGGTGCTGCTGTTTCCCCGGTCGGTATAAATTATACTACTGCATCATCATGGATGCTCTATAGGAAAAGGGTTGTATGGCTTGCAATACTTCTTGTTACGGGATTTATATCTTCAAAAATAGTGGCTCATTTTGAAGTTACTCTTGAATCAGTTATCGCTCTGGCGTTTTTCATACCGGTTCTGATAGATACGGGAGGTAATACATCAACACAGTCCGCAACCCTTATTATCCGCGCAATATCAACAGGCGACCTTACTTTGCGAAAATGGTTTTCGGTTGTAAAAAAAGAACTGCTTACAGGTCTTCTACTTGGCATAACCATCGGAGGTATTTTTTTTCTAAGAGGTTTTATATTCAAAGATGGTATTCCACTGGCATTAACTCTTGGACTTTCAACCCTGAGCATAATAATGGTAGCTAATCTTATTGGTGCGTTGCTTCCGATAATTCTCACCAGGCTAAAATTAGATCCTGCAGTCATTAGCAGCCCGCTGCTAACTACAGTAATTGACTCTTTGGGTCTTTTAATCTATTTTTTTATTGCACGTCTTATTTTTAACCTATAACGCTATTAACTGTGCTTAAGTACTAAATCTGAACTTTTACTGATTCTTTTAGAGATTTATTTACCGCTTCCAGAGTCTGCAGGTCGTAAAGGGCTCTTTCCGATGTATAGTATAGCTTTGAGTTATTTTCAAGACAATCAACAAAATCTTCCCACATTTCGTAATAAGGATCCATATCTTTCATTTCCACCACATCTCTACTGCCGTTATTCTCCTCTATTATAATTTTCGAACCTTCATCATAGAA
>CAZLME010000017.1:0-15967 GCA_964560595.1 uncultured Actinomycetota bacterium | reverse complement strand
TGAAGAGTTTAGCTCCAGTTTAATGGAAAATTCTCCCAATCCGATAATTGTTATAAATAAGGATTATTCTATAAAATATGTAAATCCGGCACTGGAAAATATAGTTGGATTAAAATCAAGTGGACTCCTGGGTAAAAACCCCCCGTACCCGTGGTGGCCAGAAAAATTAATAGCCAAGAATATGAAATGGTTTAAAGATGACATGAAAGAGGGTTGCACTGGAAGGGAGCTTCTTTTTGTTAACAATGTGGGAGAAGAATTCTGGATTGAAACATATGATAAATTAGTATTCAGCGAGGGGAAGTTAAAATATATAATAATAACCTGGTTTGATATAACTAACCGTAAATTGATGGAAAATGATCTAAAAGAAAGCTATGCTGAACTGCGGGAAGCTCTTCAGGGCACTATAAGTGCACTGGGAAGTATAGTTGAAAAAAGAGATCCTTATACTTCCGGTCACCAGAAAAGAGTATCCAGGCTGGCAGTTGCTATTTCAAGGGAACTCGGGTTAGGCAGTGAATTGATTGATTGTATAAAAACAGCGTCGGATATTCACGATATAGGCAAGATAAATATACCTGTTTCAATTTTAACCAAGCCCGGAAAATTAATAAATATTGAGTTTGATTTGATTAAAACCCATCCTGAGGTAGGTTATGAAATGGTTAAGGAAATAAAATTTCCAGCGCCTGTTGCGGAAATAATACTTGAGCATCATGAGAGACTGGACGGTTCGGGATATCCGAAGGGTTTGAAAGAAAAAGATATTATGTTTGAAGCAAAAATATTAACTGTTGCCGATGTAGTGGAAGCTATGTCCTCCGACAGACCTTACCGCCCTGCTCTCGGTATAAATATAGCGATTGATGAAGTTAAAAAAAACAGAGGTAAGCTATACGACCCGAGAGTTGTCGATGCCTGTATTAAAGTTGTAGAAAAAAAAGGGTTCAAATTCGATTGATTATTCTTTAAAAGATTAAAGGTTAAATCCAGGTCCGGTAAAAAGAATGTTTTTTTAGATATTTAATATTTAAACTACTCAAAAAACAGTTATTAATATAATTTCTTATGTATACTGTATTTTTAAAATAATCCATCTAACAAATTGGTCTCTTAATAAGTTTTATTTTTCTTCTTTATAAGTAAACTGCATTTTGTAATATTCTGTTATTATGTATTTGACTTTTGGCATATTAGCACATATCATATTACTATGGTATTTAAATTAGACAGCTTTACATTGGAGGGTATTGATGCAGTAAAGGTATCAGTAGAGGTTCACCTATCAAGAGGTCTTCCTGAATTTATAATCGTAGGTCTGCCGGGCAAAGCAGTAAACGAATCAAGACAGAGGGTAAGGTCTGCAGTCATTAACAGCGGATTTGATTTTCCTGTAAAAAAAATAATTGTAAATCTTTCACCAGCAGATATAAAAAAGGACGGCTCCTTTTACGATTTACCAATAGCTCTTTCGATTCTTGCTGCCGGGAATCAGGTTGTGAGCGAAATCTGGAAGGAGTCCTGTTTTGTTGGTGAACTGTCACTGGATGGGATCATAAATCCAGTCAGTGGCCTGGTTTCAATGGCGGAAGAAGCACGGAAAGCAGGTAAGACCTTTTTTTTCGTTCCTTATAGGATAGCCAATCAGGTTTCCTTTATTTCAGGTGTAAAAATAGTTGCCTGCAGGAATCTTTTAGAAGCTGCAGATGTGCTCTCGGGTAAAGAAGGAATAGAGAAGTTTATATATAAGGGTAATGACACCGGGGGTAAACATTTTTATTATAATTTTGATTTTAAAGATGTAAAAGGTCAACTTAAGGCGAAAAGGGCACTGGAAATAGCGGTAGGTGGCAGGCACAACATAATGTTTATAGGTCCACCAGGAAGTGGTAAGACAATGCTTGCAAAAAGAGCAGTTACTATAATGCCTGATTTAAATCTGCAGGAATGCATAGATGTTACAAAAATCTATAGTTTATATAAAAAAAATGTTAATAACCTTATATGGAAAAGGCCGTTCAGGAATCCCCATCATACTATTAGCAGGATAGGGCTTATTGGAGGAGGGATTAGCCCCGGACCGGGTGAAATCAGTCTGGCGCACATGGGGATACTGTTTCTGGATGAATTTTCGCAGTTCCCAAAAAATTTCATAGAAGATTTAAGACAGCCTCTGGAAAACAGGGAAGTAGTTATTACACGAAATCATTTTTCATATAGTTTTCCCTGTAATTTTATGCTGATAGTAGCCACTAACCCCTGTTATTGCGGATATTTTGGAAATGATGGCAAAAAGTGCATCTGCAGTTTAAGGGAAGTAAAAAAGTTCTGGAAAAAAATGTCTGGCCCTATTATGGATAGAATAGACATGAGAGTTACCATTGATAGATTGCCTGAAAGCAGTTTTATAAATACCGAATATGGCGAATGCTCCGATAAGATTAAAAATAGAATTATTAAATGTATTGATATACAGAGTTACCGGTATAGAGGCCAGAAAATAAGTTATAATTCTGAAATCGGGATTGATAGCGTTAATAAATGGTTGAAAGATGATAAAAAAATAAGGGATTTAATATATACAGTTTCAAAAAAGTATAATTTAACGGCTAGAGGTATGGTAAGCATACTAAAAGTATCGAGGACAATAGCTGACCTGGAACGCAGTGATTCCATAAAGGAACATCATGTAATTGAGGCTGTTAATTATAGAGTAAGTTTTAATTATAATTCAGATAATAGTATCTGTATGTAAAAAATCCTTATAAACGATCATATGAAAAATAATGGAAATAGTGAAAAAATATTAAGTATTCTGGTTGAAAGAAAAGTTAAACCAGCGGGATTTATAGATGTATTTAGAAGAAATAATAGTAATATAAATAAAACCATTGATTATTTTTTAAAACATAAAAATTTAGAGCTGGATTACAGGACCAACGGAGTAAATTGTAACTTTACTGGGTATAATAATGGTTCTTATAAGGAAATCATTGATTTTGTTTTAAAAAATAAGATAGAGCTGCTTAATATAGGTGATGATAATTATCCGGATATTTTAAAGCAGATATATTTCCCACCTCCTTTATTATTTTTTAAAGGCAATAAAATAAAAAACTTAGGATTCAGCATAGCCGTTGTAGGCAGTAGAAGATGTACCGCTTACGGAAGAGAAGCTGCTATCTATATCAGTAAAAGTTTATCGGAAATGGGGATAATTATAATAAGCGGTCTTGCAGCGGGAATTGACAGTTACGCACATAAAGCTGCACTTGAAGGAAAGGGTGGCAGTGTCGGAGTGCTTGGCTGTGGAATTGACGTAATCTACCCACCGGAAAATAAATTTTTATATGAAAATATTCTTGAAAATGGCAGCATAATAACTGAATTTCTTCCGGGAACCCCGCCGTTAAAATCAAATTTTCCAGTAAGAAACAGAATAATAAGCGGGCTATGCAGAGGTGTTGTTGTTGTGGAAGCAGGAGAGAAAAGCGGAGCGATAATTACCTGCAATATGGCATTAAAACAAAACAGAGAGGTGCTGGCAGTTCCAGGGAATATTTTTAGCTCTACAAACAGGGGATGTCACAGGTTAATTAAGGAAGGGGCAAAATTGGTGGAAAATATTGATGATATACTGGATGAATTTTCCCGGTATACAGGGAAGATTTTTAAGCCTGATAAAAAAAATAATGTTACTAGTAAAAAAGAAAATAAAAAGCCCGGCATAAAATTAAATGGTAATGAGCTAAGAATATATGAATATATCGGATATAAATCAAAGAGTGTGGAAGATATAGTCAAATATTCAGGAATAGAGGTTAAGGATGTATTAAGAATACTGGCGTTTCTAGAAATAAACTGTTTAATAAAAGAAGACAGTTTTAATAAATATAGTAGATTATTTTAGATTTTATATTAGAATAATAAATATATTTTAAAAAGATTTTGGAGTATTGAGTATGCAATTATTTGGCAGAAGGAAAATGGAAAGCCCCAGGAACCCTCTGGGTCTAGCTTTATTTAAATATGATAATATCCTTAAAAAAGATTTAAAGAAGATTCTGAGCGGCATAGATGCAAAAAAGAAACTGGATGCAGGGAAAGCCGGTTTTATTGTGGAAAATGTCAGTGGTAAATTCGATGATATACTTAAGGATTTGTCAAGGGAAAAACTAAAGATTGACTACAGGTCCGATAAAATAAGGTATATGATTATTGATATGATAAATGAGCTTAAAAATGTTTTAAAAGAAGCAAAAATTCATGATTTTGATCCATCCGGGATTGATAAAATTAATGGCTTGCTCCGGATAACAGAAATAAGAGAAATGCGGAATGTTATAAAAAGAAAAATGAAGGATATCGAAAGTGATTATTTATAAGTATGATTTTATTTGATTGTCTGGAATTATATATAAAGTATTTGAAATACGAAAAGAATTTGTCCCTAAACTCCATAAATTCCTACAAGAAAGATAACTTACAATTTTTAAATTATTTAAAAGGTAAGAATATTACCGAAACCAGCAGTTTAAATCTAGATACTTTCAGGGATTTTTTAAAATATCTTGATAATTATAATTATTCAAACAGTACTATTATCAGAAAATATTCTTCTCTCATCAACTTCTTTAAATTTCTTGAAAGAAATAATTATATTGGCTTTCAGCTAACTCAATTTATAAATGTTCCCAGAAAACAACAGGGACTTTATACTTTCATGTCTATAAGTGAAATTAGAAAATTATTGGAGGATTTCAAACCTTTAAGCGACTTTGAGATCAGAGATAGGGCTATAATTGAACTGCTATATTCCACAGGAGCAAGAATAAGTGAAGTAGAGAGCTTAAAGACAGATGATTTTGACCTTAAGAATAATGAAGTAATGGTAACAGGTAAAGGTAGGAAGCAGAGGTTTGTTTATTTAAACAGATCCGCGGTTTACTGGATAGAAAACTATCTCGAGGCCAGAAGCAGACTTCTTCATTCAAAAAAGGATAGTAATATAATTGAAAAACAATTTTTTTTAAATAAATACGGTAGAAGACTGTCATCACGCAGCATGAGATCCATAGTCAAAAAATATGTAAAAAAGGCAATTATAGATAAAAATATTACCCCGCACAGTATCAGACATAGTTTTGCTACACATTTACTTCAGGAGGGAGCAGGGATAAGGGAGATTCAGGAACTTCTGGGTCATGAAAATATATCCACAACGCAAATATACTCACATTTAAACATTAAGAAATTAAAAAAAGATTATAAAAAATATCATCCCAGAGCAGAAGAATAGCACAGTAGAGGATGGTTTTTTACTTTTATAAAAAGATAATTATTTATTGATTATTTGATGAAATATATGTATTATGCTAGACTTGAACGTTGAAATCACACACACCACTTACGGTAATATGGTGAAGAAATAAACTGTTAAAGTGGTGGAGGAAAAACCATAAAAATAAGGGGGTATAATTTTGAGTATCGTAACTATGAAGCAACTCCTGGAAGTAGGAGTTCATTTTGGTCATCAGACCAAAAAGTGGAATCCAAAAATGAAAAAGTATATATATACTGATAAAAACGGTATATATATTATTGATTTGCAGGAAACACAAAGACTATTAGCAGAGG
Source organism: uncultured Actinomycetota bacterium (assembly GCA_964560595.1). GTDB lineage: Bacteria > Actinomycetota > Humimicrobiia > Humimicrobiales > Humimicrobiaceae > JAQVEM01. The sequence continues at coordinate 10,327 of CAZLME010000017.1, read as the reverse complement.
CATATGAATATATCAAGGATGTAGTAAGCGAGGGCGGATTAGTATTATTCGTTGGTACAAAAAAGCAGATTCAGGATATTATAGAATCCTGTGCTATTGAATGTGAGATGCCATATGTTAAAAACAGGTGGCTGGGAGGAACCCTTACCAATTTTGAAACTATAAGTAAAAGGACGAAAAGAATTGATGAAATAGAAAATATGGAAAAATCAGGTATTTTTGAGAAACTACCAAAAAAAGAAGTTCTGGGAATAAAGAAAGAGTATGAAAAGCTTCTTTCCAATATTGGGGGTATTAGAAATATGAAGAAGCTACCTGATGCTCTTTATATTATTGATCCCAGCAAAGAAATTATTGCCGTAAAAGAAGCAGTGAAATTAGGGATACCAATAGTGGCAATAACGGATACAAATTGCGACCCTGATTATATTGATTTTGTTATCCCGGGTAATGACGATGCAATCCGTTCCTGCAGTTTAATAACCGGTATAATAGGTGACGCAGTTAAAAAGGGAAAGGAAAAGAAAGTTAAAATAGAAGAGAGCCCGGAAGAGAAGGAAGCAAAAGAGTTAGAGGAAATAAAGACCGAAGATGAATTAGAAGAATCGCCCGGAGATGATGTATGGGTTTAGGATTATTGAGGAGGTATAAGAAATAAATGGAAATTAAAGCTGATCTGGTTAAGGAATTGCGGGAAAAAAGTAACGCCGGAATGATGGATTGCAAAAAAGCCCTGATTGAAAGTAATGGGGACATAAAGAGAGCAGAGGATATATTGAAAGAAAAGGGGCTGGCCGAAGCTTCCAAGAAAGCTTTTAGAACAGCAAAAGAAGGTCTGGTCGAAGGTTATATACACCCCGGTTCAAGGGTTGGAGTTCTGGTGGAAGTGAATTGTGAGACTGATTTTGTAGCCAGAAATGAAATGTTTAAAAATCTGGTTCATGATATCGCTCTTCATATTGCTGCTGCAGCACCTATATATGTTTCAAGAGAAGATGTACCTCAGGAGCTGCTGGAGAAGGAGAAGAAATTTTATAAAAAACAAGCTTTGAATGAAGGGAAACCTGAAAATATTCTGGATAGAATTGCCGAAGGGAAAATTAAAAAATATTTTGAAGAAAACTGCTTGCTGGAACAGCCGTTTATTAAAGATAATGACATAACAGTAGGAGATCTAGTAAAACATAATATAGCTAAAATTGGCGAAAACATAGTAATCAGAAGATTTGCAAGATATGTCCTGGGTGAAGAGAAGTAGATGTTCTTGGAAATTTTACTCTGATTGGAGTAAATAAATAAAGTATATGGGAGAGCTAAAATATAAAAGAGTTCTACTTAAAATCAGTGGAGAAGCATTACTGGGTAATCTGAAGTATGGAATAGATCCAAAAGTTATAAATAATATATCAGGCCAGATTAAGGAAGTAGTAGAACTGGGTGTGGAAGCTGCAATAGTAATAGGAGGAGGAAATTTCTGGCGTGGTGTTTCTGCCAGTGCGAATGGGATTGATAGAACTACTGCTGATTATATCGGAATGCTGGCCACTATCATGAATGCTATGGGGCTCCAGAACGCATTAGAGAAAATAGGAGTAATTACCAGGGTACAAACAGCAATATCAATGCAGGAAATTGCCGAGCCTATTATCAGAAGAAGAGCCGTAAGGCATCTTGAAAAGAAAAGAGTTGTAATATTCGCGGGGGGCACCGGCAATCCCTATTTTACCACTGACACAGCCGCTGCATTAAGAGCACTGGAGATAGAAGCTGAGATAATATTTAAAGCAACAAAAGTAGACGGCATATATGACAAAGATCCTCTGAAATTCAAAGATGCAAAAAAATTTGATAAATTAAATTTTCTTGATGTATTAAAAAAGAATCTCAGAGTACTGGATTCCACAGCTACTTCTTTATGTATGGAGAATAATTTACCTGTTGTAGTTTTTGATATTACAAAACCGGGTAACATAAAAGGTGTTATAATGGGTAAAAGGATTGGCACCATGGTAACAAAGGAGTAAGAAATGAAAGAAATGCTAATTGTTGAAACAAAGAAAAAGATGAATCAGTCATTGGAGAAAATCCAGCATGAATTTAATACTATAAGGACAGGAAGAGCATCGGTAACAATACTTGACAATATCTACATAGATTATTATGGAACAAAAACTCTTCTCAAATATGTCTCCAATATAAGCATACCTGAACCTAGAGTTATTTTGATTACACCCTACGAACCTAAATATTTAAGGGAGATCGAAACTCAAATATCTAAATCTGATCTGGGTATTAATCCGACTAATGATGGAAAATTAATAAGACTTAATATACCTCCTTTAAACGAAGAAAGAAGAGTTGAGCTGGTAAAACTGGTTAAAAAAATTGCAGAGGATGGCAGGATAGCTGTAAGAAATATCAGAAGAGAAATAAATGATGAGTTTAAAAAATTAGAAAGTGATAGTAAAATCACCAAGGATGACCTGGCAAATTATCAAAAGGAAGTCCAGGAAATCACCGATGAGTTCATAGAGAAAATGAATGTCGCTCTAGCGCAGAAAGAAAAAGAAATTATGGAAGTGTAGGTAGAAGTAATTTGAATTTAATTTCTTCTTTTTTTTCTTCTATAAAAATTCCGACAGTTAAAGAACTAAAAAAAAATAATATTCCTCAACATGTAGCCATAATTATGGATGGGAACGGCAGATGGGCTATAAAAAGAAAGCTGCCACGTTCTGTTGGCCATAAAGCAGGTGTAGAAGCCTTAAAAAGTGTAATTAGCGCTTGCCTGGAATTGGGGATAAAGTTTTTAACTGTATATTCGTTCTCAAGCGAAAACTGGCAGAGGCCGGAAGACGAAGTAAATTTTCTTCTTAATTTGTTTTTGGAATCATTAAAAGAAGAATTGGACTCAATGGATAAAAATGGTGTAAGGGTAAAATTAATCGGAAATAGAGAAGAAATACCCACTGATATATTAGAAGCTTTTGAGAATGCGGAAAAAAAGACCCTGAATAATAATAAACTTTATTTTAATATTGCATTTAACTACGGCTCACGGCAGGAAATTATAAATGCGGCAAAAAGAATATATAAAGAAGTTCTCAAAAAAAATATAGACATTGAAAAAATAAATGAGAATAATTTTTCAGACTTTTTGTATACAGGAGATTGCCCTGACCCTGATTTTTTAATCAGAACGAGCGGTGAGTACAGAGTAAGTAATTTCCTGTTATGGCAAATTGCATACAGTGAATTTTATTTCATTCAAACACTGTGGCCTGATTTTAATGAGAGGAGCTTCTTTAGAGCTATATATTGTTATCAGCAAAGAAAAAGAAGATTTGGCAGGGTGTGATTTCTTAATGCAAATTGTAATTACCATTCTTCAGTATATTCTGGCGATAGCCGGGCTCTCACTGATAGTATTTGTTCATGAATCTGGGCACTTTTCAATGGCAAAATTGGGCGGAATACATGTTGAGGAATTTTTTATAGGGTTTGGTCCAAAACTTATTAAATTTAGAGATAGGGGAGGTACTTCTTACGGTATAAGCGCCATACCGCTGGGAGGTTATAATAAGATATTGGGTATGGATAGGAATGAATCAGTACCTTCACAATTGAGGGATAAAGCCTTTTATAATAAACCTTTTTATAAGAAACTCCTGGTCGTAATCGGAGGCATCGGGTTTAATATAATTTTTGCGGTGCTGCTGATAATAATTTATTTAAGTATGGGAATAATGGCTCCCACAACAGTTATTGATTATATCGAGCCGGATTCGCCTGCTGAAGCCGGCGGTTTTAAAATAGGCGACAAAGTAAATTCTCTGGAAGGCCAGGCTATAGAGAGCTGGGATGATTTTTCTGCCATGACAAAAAAATTCCCTGGCGAAGAAGTAACCTATACGGTTATACGCGGAGACAGCGAAATAAAATTAAAAGTTAAATTGGACAATATTGAAGGACAGGGGTTTCTGGGAATAGGCCCCGGCTATATAGAAGAAAAATTAGGATTTATTGGAACCATAAAGGAAAGTTTTAAAATCATATGGGATATAAGTGTTACATATGTAAGATTATTTGGGATGCTATTCTCAGGTAAAATACCGTTAAGCGAAGCAAGGCCGGTCTCGCCGGTAGGTATAGTGAGCATATTTCAACAGTCAGCCTCAATGGGAATACAGAACTTTATATTTTTTGTCGCCCTGGTCTCACTTTTATTGGGCTATGGAAATTTAATTCCAATTCTTCCACTGGACGGCGGTAATATTGTATTTATTATAATTGAGTCCATAAGAAGAAAACCTGTCCCCAAAAAAGTTCTTGAAGTCGCTAACTCTATTGGATTATTTATTTTGATTTCCTTTATGATTATAGCTTTTGTTTTAGATATAATAAAACCTTTTGATATTATGAATATATAATAATAATTTTTTAATGATAATAAAAAGAAAAAAAACAAGGGTAGTAAGAGCGGGAAAAATAAAAATAGGCGGCAATAATCCTATTATTGTCCAATCTATGACTAAGTCCAGGCTGGAAGACTTAAACAGTATAAAGAGTGAAATAAAAGAATTAATAAACGGCGGCTGCGAACTTATAAGGATAGCTGTACCTGACAGGCAATCCATATATTTTCTTAAAAATCTTATTAATAAAAGAATCTTTGAAATACCGGTGGTTGCTGATATCCAGTTTGATTACAGGCTGGCTCTGGAATGTATGGACACAGGAGTAGACGGTATAAGAATAAATCCTGGTAATATTGGAAGTTATAAGCGTGTTTCAGAGATTATAAATAAAGCCCAAAGAAAAAAAATTGTCATAAGAATAGGAATAAATTCAGGTTCAATAGATAAAAAAGTATTGAAAAAAAACAAAGGAGATATAGTAGCCTCAATGGTTGAAAGCACATTAGAATATGTTAGACTTTTAGAAAGTTTAAAATTTTATAATTTTAAAATATCGGCAAAGGCATCGTCGGTTCAGGATACTATAAATATATATGAAGCTATATCCGATAAGGTCGATTATCCGCTGCACTTAGGCATAACAGAAGCAGGCTCTATTTTTGCCGGCAGTATAAAGTCTGCTGTGGGAATGGGTATTTTATTGCACAGAGGAATAGGAGATACTATAAGAGTCTCGCTGACAGGGGAATCAATAAAAGAAGTAAGAGCAGGGTATATAATCCTTAATAGTTTAAATTTACGTAAAGTGGGGATAGACATTATATCCTGTCCGACCTGTGGGAGAGCGTCAAAAGGCTTCCAGCAGATTGTATATGAAATTGAAAAATTGACCACAGGTATTAAGAAAAATTTAAAGATTGCCGTAATGGGCTGTATCGTCAACGGACCAGGCGAAGCAAAAGAAGCTGATCTCGGGATAGCTTTTGGCAAAAATAAAGCAGCTATTTTTTTAAAGGGTAGAATAATTTGTAGAGTAGATAGAGATATTGCATTAAAAAATTTTAAAAAAGAACTTAAAAAAATAATATAAAAAAGGGAGTCTGGATTGAAATTTTCTAAATTTTTTATTCCTACTTTAAAAGAAAAACCAGGTGAAGCTGAAATACCAAGTCACTCACTATGCATAAGAGCAGGACTTATAAGGAAGATTGCATCGGGTATTTATTCTTTTTTACCTCTGGGACTTAAGGTACTAAAAAAAATTGAAGAAATAGTCAGGCAGGAAATGAATAATACAGGCGCAATTGAGCTGTTCTTACCAGTCATTCAACCTTCTATTCTATGGGAAAAATCAGGAAGATGGAACGAATATGGTCCTGAGCTATTCAGGTTAAAGGACAGAAACAAGAGGGATTTTTGTCTCGGACCTACTCATGAAGAAATAATGACTTATCTTGCATATTCAGATATAAAATCATATAAAGATCTGCCGGTAAACTTATATCAAATACAGATTAAATTCAGAGACGAAATAAGACCGAGATATGGATTACTAAGAGCCCGTGAATTTATCATGAAGGATAGTTATAGTTTTAGCAGAGATAGCGATGATATGGAAATTATTTACCAGAGGATGCATGATGCATACTGCAGAATACTGGAAAGAATCGGACTTAAATACAGGGTAGTAACTGCAGACACAGGATTGATTGGTGGAAAAGTATCACATGAATTTATAGTGTTTGCTGAAAATGGTGAAGAAAAAATGGTTTTTTGCCCTAAATGCAGTTACTCTGCAAACTATGAGATGTCAGAATCTGTTCCAGGAGCCGGTGAAAAAACCAAAGACAGTAAGAAATCATGCAATGAGGAGGCTCTAAAAGAGATCTATACCCCTGGTATTACTGATATAGACAGCATATCAAAATTTTTAAAATTAAAAGCTGAAAAGATTATAAAAACAATCCTGCTAAAGGATGAAAATAATAAAATATATGCATTCCTTGTCAGAGGAGATAGAGAATTAAATATAAAAAAAGCTTCAGAGTATGTAAAAAAGAGTTTAATTTTTATTGAAAACTCTGCAGAAGAAAGAAACCTCGCCATAGGATATCTCGGACCTGTGGGGCTTAAGGATGATATAGAAATATATCTGGATAATTCCATAAAAAGTGAAAATAATCTTATAACCGGAGCCAATAAAAAGGATTATCATCTTGCAAATGTTAATTACCCCCGGGATTTTACAGTGAAACACCGGGGTTATTTTACATATCCAGAACCAGGGGATAAATGCATTAATTGCGGAGAAGAGCTTAAATTTGAAAAGGGAATTGAAATAGGTCATATCTTTAAGCTGGGCTGCAAATATAGTGAAAAGATTGATGCAAAATTCCTTGATATAGATGGAAAGCTAAAACCTTTCGTTATGGGGTGTTACGGTATAGGGATTACACGGATGATGGCAGCCGCCATAGAGCAGCTGCATGATGAAAAAGGAATAATATGGCCTGTATCCATAGCACCATTTATGGTTAACCTTATTGTTACAACAGTAAAAGACGAACAACTATCCAGTGCAGGTGACAGAATATATAAAACTTTGAAAGAATTGAATGTTGAAGTTCTTTATGATGATAGAGATATAAATGCAGGAATAAAATTTAAAGATTCCGATTTGATAGGAATACCTATTAAATTTATTTTAGGAAAGAAATTTCTTGATAAGAATCTGATAGATATAGAATACAGAAAAAGCGGAGAAAAAATAGAACTTAATGCAGATTCAATTCCGGAATTCATAAAAAAATTCAAATCTTAAAATAACCTCAAGTAATCTTAAAATGGAAAATCAGTATAGTAAAATAAAGGGAGTTTTAGAAAAGATTGTCTTTAAAAACTCCGAAACCGGATTCATGGTTGGAAGGGTAAGAATAGAGGACGGCAGGCTCATAACAGTTGTGGGTAATGCTTTTGAAATTCAATGCGGTGAAAGTCTGGAGATAACCGGGAAATGGGTTTTAAATAAAAATTACGGTAAACAGTTTGAAATTGAGAGCATTCAAACAACTAAACCTGCCACTCTTAATGGAATAAAGAATTATCTGGGTTCAGGTCTTATAAAGGGTATTGGACCGGTAATGGCAAAGAGAATAGTTTCCCATTTTAAGCTTGAAACTTTAAAAATACTGGATGAAGAACCTAAAAAATTAAATGAGATAGAGGGTATAGGAAGAAAAAAAATAAACATGATTCTGGAATCATGGAGAAAGCATAAGGATATAAGAGATATCATGATTTTTTTACAGTCACTCGAAATAAGCAGTACTTACGCATTAAAAATTTATAATAAGTATGGCGATAATTCTATAAATATTGTAAAGACGAACCCTTACAGGTTATCCGAGGATATATTGGGTATAGGTTTTAAAATCGCTGATAAAATAGCATTAAAATCCGGTATTGAAAAAGACTCGCTTTTCAGGATAAAGGCAGGAATAATTTATGTATTAAGCGAAGCAGAGAATGCAGGGCACTGCTACTATCCGTATGAGGAGTTCATAGAATTAGCGGAAGGCTTTCTTGGTATAGAAATAGGGAAGTTAAACGAAGCTTTGGCTGAGCTGGAAAAAGAAGATAAAATAATAATTGCAGGAAACGGTGATAAAAAAGTATATCTTGCAGATATCTATAACGCTGAAAAATATGTCAGTAAAAAAATCCTTGAGATTTTAAATAGTTTAAACGGAAAAGGAATAGAAAAAGAAAAAAAAGAGAATATATCCAGTTTGATAAGAGAACTATCGGCAGAAGAAAAAATAATATTGGATTACACACAGGTGAAAGCTATTGAAAAAGCGGTAACCGAAAAAGTACTTGTTATAACCGGAAGCCCGGGTACTGGGAAAAGTACAATACTCAATTTTATTATAAAAATTTTTGAGAAGAGAAATAAAAGTGTTCTTTTGGGTGCGCCAACAGGAAGAGCATCAAAAAGATTATGTGAGACTACTGGAAAAGAAGCCAAAACTATCCATAGACTTCTGAATTATAATCCAAAATTAAATAAATTTCTTAAAAACGAAAAAGAGCCTGTTAAGTCGGATGTCATAATAATTGACGAAGCTTCAATGATTGATATAAGGTTAATGAAGAACTTACTGGCGGCGGTGAGACCGGAAACCAGGATTATATTTGTGGGTGATATAGATCAATTGCCTTCTGTTGGACCCGGAAATGTTTTAAGTGATCTAATAAGTTCAGGAGAGGTCCCAGTAATAGAACTTAAAAAAATATACAGACAGGAAAGTGAAGGTCTTATCATATATAACGCTCATAAAGTAAGAGATGGCCAGTTTCCTTTTATAGGTAAACCAGAAAATAATGACTTTTTCTTTATTGAAAAAAATGAACCCGAGGAAGTGGTCAGTCTTATATTAGATTTACTGACAAAAAGAATACCTGGAAGTTTTAACTACGACCCTCTTTATGATATTCAGGTTCTGGTTCCAACGAATAAAGGAACCGTAGGGGTGAATAACCTGAATTTACGGATTCAGGATATTTTAAATCTTAATAATAAAAAAATTCTAAAGGGCGCAATACAATACAGATTGCATGATAAAGTTATCCAATTAAAAAATAATTATGAAAAGGATATTTATAACGGGGATATAGGAATTATAGACGATATAGATATGGAAGCGGAAGAAATCAGTGTAAATTTTGACGGAAGAATTGTCAATTACAGTTTTTTTGAACTTGATGAGATAAACCTGTCATATGCCATATCAATCCATAAGTCCCAGGGGTCTGAATTTAAATGTGTTATAATACCGCTTCTAACATCACACTATATGTTATTGCAGAGGAATTTACTTTATACGGCAATTACCAGAGCAAGAGAGCTTGTTGTAATAGTTGGAAGTAAGAAAGCAATAGGGATGGCGGTAAACAGAAATATTGTTGAAAAACGGTATACAAATTTAAAAGATCTGCTAAGAGTCTGCTAAATATAATAATTTTAATTTTCCACTTTTTATTTTCTGATAATACCAGTCTTATAAGACATATAAAATTTCTTATATGGAGATTATAAAAATGTCACATTCGGGTAGCTGTTGTGGATTGTATTTTTTAAAAATTGTGATATACTAATTTTACATAAATTTTAATGTGAATAGTTTTAAAAAAATAGTGGGGAAGCCCACTATTTTTTAGTTTAAATTCTGTTAAATACAGGTGGTAGAGTTGAATAAAAAATTAATAACAGCATTAGTAGAATTAGAAAAAGAAAAAGGCATAAAACTGGATACTCTAATAGAGGCTCTTAAAATAGCCTTTGTTTCAGCTTATAAAAAGAACTATCAGGTGGAGTATGACTGCCGCGTTGACATAAATTTAAAAACAGGCGAAATAAGAGTATTTAAGATTTTGGATAAAGATGAGAGTGAATCTGAAGAAACTGAAGGCAAGAATAATGAGGTAGAAGTAACTCCTGATAATTTTGGTAGAATTGCAGCACAGACAGCTAAACAGGTGATAAGGCAAAGGATTAAAGAAGCAGAACGGGAAATTATGTATGAGGAATTTAAGGACAGAGCCGGAGATATGGTAACTGGAATTATCCAGCAAAGTGATGCGCGGTTTACTCTGGTAGATCTGGGTAAAGTGGAGGCCTTGCTTCCGCCTAATGAACAGGTTCCAAGGGAGAGGTATAAACATGGAGAAAGAATAAAATGTTTTATTTCTGATGTAAGAAAAACGACAAAAGGGCCCCAGGTAATAGTATCCAGGACGCATACCGGTTTAATAAAAAAACTGTTTGAGCTGGAAGTACCTGAAATCTACGAAGGAATTGTAGAGATAAAAGGCATTGCCAGGGAAGCGGGTTATAGAACCAAAATAGC
>CAZLME010000016.1:0-15974 GCA_964560595.1 uncultured Actinomycetota bacterium | reverse complement strand
ACTTTTTTAAAATTATCCTTTAATTCTTTAATTTTTTTATAATTTACTTTTTATAATATTTCAATTATAAGACATAACAATCATAAGGACTACTTATAAAAGAATTTTCAGGACTTTTTATTTTAAACTTGTAAAAATATACTTATCCTGAAATTAGGATAGAATACCGACCAGAAGTAATAGACAGACTGAAATTAAAAGAATACACAGTGAAAGACCAGCTGTATTGTTTATACTGCTGGAACAGGCGCTTGAAGAACTGTTTTTTATTCTATTTAAAAATCTTTCTTTGCTTGTATCCATGATAATCATAAAAATTTTATTTGAGAAAATATATTAACATAGATAAATAACTAAAACAATTAAAAAATGAAAATTCATCCCTCGCTTCAGAGTAATATTCAAACTGTATCTTCGTCAGAATCATACAAAGAACCGGTTATTACTGCCTTAAATTATACCTGGAAGCCTTTAAAATAATGATCCTCTTAATTGTTTAAAACTTTCTCATAATACTTTAAATACTGCGGAACTATCATTTTGCTGTCAAAAAATTTTGCTCTTTTTCTTGCTTCAACACTCATCTCCAGTCTGATTTCTTCGTTTTTAAGTATCCTTATGGCTGCCTCGCTGATGGAATCAATATCCACAGGGTTAAAAGTATAACCCGACTTTCCCTGCTCAATCACTTCTTTAAGTCCGCCAATATCCGTACCTATAACCGGGACCCCACAGCTTAAAGCCTCGAGTGCCGAAAGTCCGAATCCCTCGCTTTTTGATGGGAGCATATATAAATCACTGAGGCTTAGAAGCGGTATTATATTTTCCTGTATGCCGGGGAAAAATACTTTATTTTCCAGGTTTAATCTTTTTACCATATTTCTGATTTTACATAAATCTGGCCCGTCACCAAGAAGGAGCAATTTACTTTTTACCTCCCTTGTAACCCTGCAAAATACTTTTATTATATTTTCTATTTTTTTTACCGGTCTGAAATTAGAAATATGCATAATTACTTTATCGTCTTTATCTATAAAACCAATATTTTCCCTATCAACTTTAATTCTTTTATATTTTTCAGTATCCACAAAATTATAAATCACCTCTATTTCTTTATTTATTTTAAAAACTTTTAAGGTGGTTTCTTTTAGATAATTTGAAACACAGGTAATTCCGTCACTTTCTTCTATGCTAAACTTCGTGATTCTAAAAAATGATTGGTGGTTACCTACCAGTGTTATATCCGTGCCGTGCAGGGTAGTTACAAACTTTATTCTACCGTCCCCTGATATCTTTTTAGCCAGATATGCTGATGCAGCATGAGGCATGGCATAATGTACATGAAGCAGGTCGAGCTTCTCAGTTTCTATGACTTCAGCCATTTTTGCGCTAAGTGACAGGCTGTAAGGGGGGTACTTAAAAAGAGGATATTCCAGCATTTCAACTTCATGAAAAAAGATATTTTTATAAAATCTTTTAAGCCTGAATGGAAAACCGTAGCTTATGAAATGAATTTTATGCCCCCTTTTTGCCAGGTCTATACCCAGTTCAGTTGCGACGGCACCACTCCCTCCATAGGTAGGGTAACAGGTTATCCCGATATTCACCTTACAAACGTGCTCCTGTATTATTGTTAATATTTAACATTTATTATTTAAGATATTTAAAAAATTCCAGAGGGTCTTCTATTTTAATATCGGATTCTATGTAGTATGGTTCCCCGTATTCGGCTCTTACTTTCAATCCAGAACACTGGTGCCTGCTGTTAATTACATCAAAGAAATATTTAGAAGCTATGCGGGTAGTTGCCTCTTTCTTTGAACTACTGTAAAACTGGGATTTATAAGCAGCGACTGCAACGGATTTTCTCTTATAATACTTGCTTATATCAACGATAAAACTGGGTTTAAACTCATAATGAAGCATGTAACTGATTACCAGATAAGGACTGAAAGCATCAAAATCAGCTTTAAACTTTTTAAGTCCGGAAATAAATATTGAATCTTTTAGCAGCTTGTAGGAGTTTTCGTGATCGGGATGCCTGTCTCTCCAGAAAGGTATAAGAACCAGATCAGGTCTGTATTTTCTTAAAACGTTTATTACATTTAACCTGCTATCAAAATCATTTTTTATATTGGCATCTTCAAGTTTCAGATTTTCCCTTATATCCAGCCCAAGTATTTTTGTCGCTTTTTTTGTCTCCTTTTCCCTGGTTTCCAGATCACCGTTGGTGGAGAGTTCGGCAAGGGTAAGATCTATTATCCCTGTTTTATATCCTTTATCTTTTAATTTTAGAAGCAGACCTCCGCAGCCCATTTCTGCATCATCCGGATGGGGGCTGAAAGCAAGTGCATCTATTTTAATTTCTTTTTTATAACCTTTTTTCATTTACTTTATTTACCCTTATACTTTCGTTTATAATCAGCTGATCTCTAAAAATTTATGTAAAAAATCAAATGGTTCTACTTTAGAATATAATTCGTCTATAAATTCAAATCCGTATTTATTCAAGTAAGCTGATATATTAATTTCACGCTCCTGTAAATTATCATTAGGGAAAATATTTGTATATACTTTATTTATATTTTCAGATGTAAATTCATCCTGCTTTTTTAGTTCAGAATATATTTTTTTATTAAGAACTTTAATTTCTTTTTTCATATTTCTTTTAATTCTATCAAAAGAACTTGAAATATTCATATCAAAACCTATTAAAGCTTCCTCCAGCTTTTCAAACTTTGCCTGAACATCATTTTCCATCTTTTGCATTAATTCCGGAATATTTAATTTTAACCTCTTATCGATTTTCTTTTTTATCATTTCTTCCCTGGCTAACCCCAGCTCTCTTTCTGTAATTTCTAATTTTACAAGTATTTTTTTTATCTTTTTTTCAATTATTGTCGCAGAAAATCTTGGATATATAACAGGCATTTTTAAATTGTATAATTTGTATACGGTTTTTAGCTGAGCTAAATAGCCGGCTTCTCCCGGACCGCAAACCGAACATAAAACTGGCAGCTGACTATCCTGAAATAACGGTCTTAATACTACATTAAGGCTGATGTTTGAAGGATTTTTTATAAGAAGATTCCTTAATTGCACCCTGTTATATTTTTTATCTCCAATTTCAAATAAATTTTTATTATCCATATTTGAATATATTTTATACCTTTTACCTTCACTGCAGTAGAAAGAATTAAGTGTTCCCGGCACAGGACTTAATTGATTATGATAGCCATTCTTCTCTAGTTTCTTGCCGGCGGAGTTTATTAAATGATTTATTTTACGGTGGTTATCCACATCAAATTCCAGTAAATTAAGACTTATTTTTTTTAGTTCAACATCAGAAGGATCTATAATTACAATACCGGAATCGGAAAACATCCCTGCAATCAAACTTGAAAAAAAAGTAGAAATATTTATTTTTCCTTCTGAACGGGAGCCAGTAAAAGAATTATTTTTAAAAGTATCAACTATGATTCTTTTATAAAAATCAATAATACCTGATTTAAAATCCGTCGGATGGAGGATTTTTTCCAATTCCTTTATAGCTGTGTCTAACCTGCTTTGCGAGAGATAAATATCTGAATATCTTGTTTTTTTATTTATATCAGAAAGGTCAAGTTTTATATTAACGATTTTATTATCATTAATTATATTCAGGTTATCAGCCTGACTTAAATTGCTGTCATCAGATGCATTCCAGAAACATGGGATTAAAGGTATTTTAAATTCTTTCTCAAAAAAACTACTTAATCTCAGTACCGTAAGTATTTTAAAAATTATAAATATTGGCCCGCTTATCAAACCAGGCTGCTGGCCTCCTATAACGACTGTCGAATCCGCTCTTTTAAGCTTTTCGATATTCTCTATAGTCTTAATACCGCATCCGATATTTTCATTATATTTTTTTAAAATATCATATATCTTTAATCTTTTTTTCTTATCATAGCCGTATTTTATATCACTAATTCTTTTCCAGTAGCTATCTATTTTTCTGTAATCATACTGGTAAAATTCATTTAAATTTTCAAAATCAATAATATAATCTTTATAGAGATTACTGTAATAAAATTTGCTGTTACTTATCCCTTTTGACTTAATCATATGAAATAAGATATAAAATTTATGAAATAAAAACTAATGTATATAATGTTTTATATTATATCGTATAATTATCAGGTTAATAAATAGCTTTTATGAGAAACTTGAATATAAATTTAATACAACATTTTAAGAAACCTCAAAATGCCGGAGAAGTATCCCGGCCTCATGCTGTGGGGACAGCCACGGGATTTTCCTGTTCCGTTAATATAAAATTCACTGCAAAAATAACCGGAAATATTATAAGTGATATTAAATTTAAAGCTGCAGGCTGCATTTATACCATAGCCGCGGCAAGTTATCTTACCACTCTTATTAAAAATAAGGATATTCTTGAATCCACTCTCATAACAGAAAAAAAGATAGAAGACTGCCTTGGTAAATTTCCTGAAGAAAAAAGGTATGTCCCCTTAATAGTTTTAAATGCTCTCCAGAATCTAATTACAGATTATATCTCAAAACCGCATTCTAAAAACATCTATAAAAAAAACAGTAAAAGAGTCGCCGCAGCCATGAGCGGAGGAATTGACAGTTCAATGGCCGCCAAAATTTTAAAAGACAGCGGCTGGGAAGTAATAGGCGTTACGGCAAAGCTGCTCCCCGATGATTTTGACCGGAAAGATAGTTCCAAGACCTGCTGTTCCGAAAATGATATAAGAAATGCAAGAAAGGTATCTCTAAAATTGAATATTCCACATATTACAGTGGATTTAACTAAACTCTTTGAAGAAAGGATAATAAATCCTTTCTGTTTTGAATATAAAAAAGGACGGACTCCCAATCCGTGCGTTGAATGCAACAGACACATTAAATTCGGAGTTCTTCTGGAAAAAATAAAGGTTCTGGGCGCAAATTATCTTGCTACCGGCCACTACTGCAGAATTGAAAAATCGAAAGTATCGGGATTATATGAAATTAAAAAAGGAATCGATGAAAGTAAAGACCAGAGTTATGTATTATGGAAACTTGGCCAGGACCGGATATCCCACATCAAAACACCCATGGGGAAACTTCTTAAAAGCGATATAAAAGAGGAAGTTAAAAAAATTTTTCCCTTTTTAAAAATTTATAGCGAGAACCAGGATATATGTTTTATACCGGAAAATAGTTATCATTCTTTTATTAAATCAAAAATAGAAGGCGTCAAAGAAGGCCCGATACTTGATACCGGGGGTAAGATAATCGGTACGCATAAAGGTTATATCTTTTACACAATCGGACAGAGGAAGGGACTGGGAGTAAGTCACTCAAAACCGCTTTATGTTAAGGAAATAATACCTGAAAAAAATATTATTATAGCAGGTGAAGAAAAAGACATACTTCAAAAATCTTTTAAGATCAACGATACTAATTTTATTGCCGGAAGCCCCCCCGGTAATATTTTTAGTGCAATGGTTAAGATAAGATATAACTCCGGAGAAACTCCGGCTGAAATAAAAATTACAGATAAAAATTCAGCCGTTATAACTCTCAATAAGCCACGTAAGGCCATTACGCCGGGCCAGTCCGCTGTTTTTTACAATAGTGACACACTTGTAGGAGGCGGAATAATTATATAATTTTAATCGTGATTATCTTAACTCTTTATTCTTCTTTATCTCTCTGATTACCTTAATGACTTCCGCTGTATCTTGATATGCGTTTAATTCTCAGTCTTCTATTCCCCAGTACTCTTCCGCTTCCTCTTCCATTTTTAAGAGCCTTGTATAATAGTCAGGAAATTCATTCAGATGTGCCAGTGCAATTTTACCGGTTATCAGAGGGTCGTCATTAGAAACATTAGTATTTGGATCTACTTTGCCATGCTCAAGTTCTACATCAATCCCTGCCCTAAACTGTTCAACATCAAATTTGGACCAGTCAATCCCGATTTCTTCTCCGATTTTTTTTGCTTCTTCGGCCTGAAAATGCTTTTTTACTGCCATTTATTTCTCCTTGTGTAATGGAATAATTAAATTCTATTAATATTAAATAATCAATAAATTACCAATAATTTAGATAAACAATAAAAATTTTCAATTCTTATATTACTGATACTGATATTTTTATTTACCATTATATTGGATGATAGCAACTTAATAGACAATCAATATATATTTTACAGGTAAATAAAATTTGTATTCTTTATAAATTATAAATTACCTGATATTTATTACAAGTTTTTAAAAATTTATTAAGAAATTTTAATATTACTATTGACATTGACATTCTAATTTGCTATATTTAACTCAGCCTTAGAACAGGAGGTAACTTTCAGAATTAAATGAAATTTACAAACGAAAGAATGTAAAAAGTAAATTATTTTTCTGGAAGGACCTGAGAAAAGTTCTAAAGTGAGGACCCCAAGATGTTAAGTAGCCTAAGGCGTGAGCTAAGGTAAAAAATAACTTGGGGTTTCTTTTTTTATCCACATTCTTTTTTATTCTCCCAGTTCTCTTTGTATTCTTTTTTTGTTCTTTTTATCATTCTTTTTTCTTATTTTCATTGTGATTCTATATGTGTCTCTTTAAACAAATTTTTCATAAATTCTCTAACTATTATTTTAAAGTCATTGCTTATGATGGCTGGAAAATTTTACATTTGAAATAAAGATTGAAATAATAAAAGTGAATCTGATAATTTTTAGATTATTTTAAAAATTTTTAATTTATTACAATTGAATATTAATTGCAAAATTAAATTAAAATAAGTAAAATACTTAAATTAAAATCTATAGAAGAGGAAATTATGGAAAGACCTAAATATGCTTTTTTTGAAGGAAAAATAATCCCGATCGAAAATGCTAAGGTAGATATCAGAACCAACGCCCTCCAGTATGGTACAGGAATCTTTGAAGGAATCAGAAGCTACTGGAACGGGAAAACAAAAACCAATTATATTTTTAGAACGGAAGACCATTATAAAAGATTTATTACAAATTCCAGAATAATGATGATAGAGATAAAATATTCCTTGGAAGAACTCTGTAATATAACAATAGAGTTATTGAAGAAAGAAAGGTACACTGAAGATTGTTATGTAAGACCATTTGCTTATAACAGCGGTCTTAATATAGGACCTAAATTAATCGGTAATAAGCAGGATTTATTTATATACTCCATACCGCTTGGAGAGTATCTTGATATAAGTAAACCAATCAGTGTCTGTATATCCTCATGGCAGCGTATTTCAGATAATGCTATCCCTCCCCGGGCAAAGATATCAGGTTCATATGTAAACGCCGCATTTCAAAAGACAGAGGCACTTTTAAATGGTTATGATGAAGCGCTGGTCCTGACAGCCGACACTAATCATGTAAGCGAAGGAAGTGCCATGAATGTTTTTATTGTCAAAAATGGTAATCTAATCACGCCACCTGTTACCGACGATATACTTGAGGGAATAACCAGGGATACAGTAATAAGACTTGCCCGGGAAGTTGAAAATATTAAAATTGTAGAAAGATCTATAGACAGAACGGAACTTTATACTGCAGATGAACTATTTTTCTGCGGAACCGGAGCCCAGATTTCTCCCATAGGTTTTGTGGACAAACGCCCCGTCGGAAACAGCAAAATGGGCCCTATTACAAAAAGACTACAGGATCTTTATTTCAGAGTAGTAAAAAACGAAGTCAAAGAATATTCCGCTTGGTGCCGTAAGGTATAATGATTTATCAATTCCATCCTTAAAATATAAAGAAAAAAGGTTATATTTACTGTGGATCTTTTATTATCTAACATTGATTATTTAGCATTAATTTGTTTTAACTCAATTAATATTTCTTTTAAAAGAGTTAATTGAAGCCTTCTGAAATCAATATCGCTTGAAAGTTTTGCCCATTTCCTTGGATTACCTTCAGGTATATATTTGTCAAGCTCTGACAGTATATCCGCCATATTATATACTCCTTTTCTAAAAGAACCTAATTTTTACCGGTTATTTTACTTAAATAAAAACATCAGTCTCTTTAATGCTTTTTTAAAAGTTAAAGTATATTATTAATATAATTTATGCTAAAAACTGCCGCTAATTAATGGAGCGGGCTACGGGGGTCGAACCCGCCTCTTGAGCTTGGGAAGCTCATGTACTACCGATATACTAAGCCCGCCTGCTAAAATCCACTTTTTATTTAACCAGTGCTTTTCTTTTACTTTTTATCCTTTTACTTGTCAGAAACCTTTTCGGTTATTGCTGACCCTTCAAGTTCATTCTTAATTTCCTTACTCTCAACCTTTCTTTCATCTACCTCTTTTTCTTCCTCTCCCGGAACCAGTCCGGTTATAGTAAGGTTGGTTTTTATTACCTTTATACCCAGCTTATTCGATACAATACCTGAAACCGCTTCTATTATCTCCTGCATTTTTTCAGGAATATTTACATTCTCGTTCAATATGGTATTTATATTAATAATGATTCCTTCTGCTTTGGGAAATATTTTTACCTTTATTTCCTCAAGACTATCCACTTTCAATAATTCATTTTTAATCTGGTCGGTAATCGTTTCCTGTGTCATCATAACATTTCCCGTTTTAGAGCTGGAGATATTTGCCACTCTTGCTCTTTTTTTATAGAATTCCATTAATATTAAAAATACACTGATAGCAAATATGGCCAGCAGAATGAGAGCAGCAATAAATTTATTTATACTATATTCCGGATTTAAAACCCTTAAAGCAAGGTTTGACCACTTAAAATATTCCGCAAAAATGTTAATAATAGAAACAATTGAAAGGCAAACTAAAAATAATAATATTAAGACCACAACTATTTTATTAAATATATTCATTGGATACCCCTGTAAAATTTATGGTGGATAAGAAACAACTAAAGGTTATAATAGGCAAATTAAAAAGTCAATAAATCTTAAGGTTGTGTTTTAATGAAAGATTTTAAAAAAATTAAAAATAACTATTTCAAAAAATAGTCAAATTAAATAAAATATTTTGAAATAACTGTTACTATTTTGAAATTTAGGAGTGTTACCGATAATAATTACTATTATTCGTAACTGTCAGAACTATCGTTATAGTTATGCTCCTATTAACTAATATTATTTATAAGAGAAAGACTTAAAAAATGAAAACACTTATTATTTTAAATCCTGCTTCGGCAAAAGGAAAATCACTGGAAATAAAAAATATTATTGAATTAGAATTTAAAAAGTTCAATATGGACTACCAGATTCATATAAGTAAGAGTCTTGATGATATGATAAATATTACAAAAAGTAACCTTGAAAAAAATTTTAATAATTTTATCTCTGTCGGAGGCGATGGTACACTTCATTATATGGCGAATGTTTTAGCCGGAACTGATAAAAATATGGGTGCCATCCCCACAGGTTCGGGCAATGATATAACAACAACCCTGGGAATAACCCCTGATGTTGAAAAATGTTGTCAGATTATAAAGAATGGTAAAATAAAAAGAATTGACCTTGGTATAATAAATGATAAATATTATTACTTATGTATCGCCGGTTCAGGATTTGATTCACAGGTAAATTATCTCGCAAATAATACCCGCTTTCCGATAAAAGGACCATTAAAATATACATATTCAGTATATAAAACTTTAATTACATTCAGACCAAAGAAGTTCTTTATAAATTACGACAATAATAAGAGGGAAATCTATGGGATGATGATTGCAGCTTCAAATATGCCTACATATGGAGGAGGTATGAAAATAACCCCTGATGCTGATCCAGAAGATGGACTTTTTGATGTATGCATAATAAAAAAAATGAGTAAAATACATTTTATAAAAATTTTTCCTAAAGTATATGAGGGAAAACATATATATGATAAACACGTTGAGATTTTTAAAACCACTGCACTTACCCTTGACAGTGAGTATCCTTTCAGTGTCTTTGCAGACGGAGAATATATTTGTAAACTCCCGGCCAGTTTTAAAATAGTTCCCAAAAAACTAAATTTTATAGTTCCCGATTAATACCTTACCCAGGCTCCGTCTTTTACTATAAAAACTGTTGATGCCGGATTTAATCTGTCACCATTAGGGTCAAACTCAATAAGGCCTGTAATTCCATCATAAGAGGTATTTTTGAGTTCATTTACGTAATCATTAGCTAAAATGGAATTGGCTTTTTTCATGGCTTCAATTATTATAAAAAAAGAGTCATAGCAATATGGTGCATATTGTCCAGGACCTTCAATGCTTATATCACTGTCATCTATCTGGGTTAAATAATTATTAAAATCATTCCAGAAACTAACCGCTTTAGGGTCCTGGGAATACCTGGCAAGTGAAGGAGGCTCTGGAATAACGGCAATTAAACCTTCCAGATTTTGTACCTCTGTTAAAACAAAAATGTTGTCATCCATTCCAAGTGTCTCTGTTATAAATCTTGACTGTAAACCAACCTCTTTTGCTTTTGCTATAATAGCAGCAAGTTCATCATAATTGCCGCAAAAAAATATTGTATCCGGTCCTTCTATAAAAAGATTATCCGCAATAATAGATACATCCTCTTCACTTATTTTTATAGACATCGGATCTCCAGTCTCTACTCCATAGTCTGATAATACCTGCTTCAGGTAATCTACTAAATTTATGGAATATTCCTCGCGATTGTTTATAAGTATTAGTTTTTGAGGTTTAACTTCATCATTGATAAATTTAGCAATATTTTCTACTTTTTGATTATTATTAATTATCGTTCTAAAAAAAATATTTCCAGCTTTAGAAACCTCGGTCTTCTGAGCAAATGGTGAGACCATCGGTATGCCATATTCTTCATATACTGGTAAAGAAGATTCAGTTGTACCGTCAAAGGTGGAACCGATTACAGCTGAAACTCCTGCATCTCTCATCTCCTGAGCAACAAGGAATGCTTTTTCAGGATTTCCTTCATCGTCTCTGGAGATTATTTCGATGTCGTAATCAAATCCCCCTATTCTTACAGGTGACAATTTAGAAGCAGCAAGTTCAACACTCAGAACTTGATCTTTCCCGAATAATCCATATTCACCAGAAAGAACGCATTGATTACCTATTTTTATGACTCTCTGTTTGGAATCACAGCTTCCCAGATAAATAGAGAAAAATACCAATATTATGATAATAGAAAACAGATAAAAACTTTTAGCATTTTTAATAAAAAACAATTTTTTAAAACTCATTTATTTGCTCCAGGATAATTAAATAATTAAAAAGAAATATAAATCGTAGAAAAATAATAGAAAGATTATACCAGAAAAAGCAAAAATATTAACCACTTTTGATATAAAAGTATATAAAAATTTAAATAATTCTCTTTAATCCGCTTTAAATAATTTCAAATTATCTTTTTTGGCTCAATTTTTTTATAAACCTGTGATAGAGTGCTATATACATAGGTGAGTATATGTATATGTATCTGAAACAAAAGCAAAAATAAAATGTCTTTATAAAACAGGATAAATAAGATATTTATTGAACTGGTTAAAAATATTTTTTAAAAATCATAAATTGTAATAATTAGAAACAGATAAGGGAGGAAAAATGAGCAAGGTAGCAATAGTAACCGACAGCACTTCTGATATATCAAAAGAGACAGCGCATAGACTTAACATAAAAGTTGTTCCACTCACCGTAATTTTTGGTGATGAAAGTTTTTTAGATGACGGTAAGGAAATAACCACAGATGAATTTTATAAAAAAATCATTTCAGCTGAAAAGTTGCCCACTACTACCCAGCCAACACCCAAAGATTTTATCGAAATATATACGGAAATCCTTAAAGAAAGCGAAAGCATAATCTCCATACACCTCTCAAAAAAAATGTCAGGTACTATAAATTCTACTGAACTGGCAAAGAAGGAAATGCCCGGGAAAGATATAGAAATATTCGATTCTGAATTAGTTTCTTACCCGCTTGGTTTTATAGTTATAAAAGCAGCTAAAACAGCACAGGAAGGTAGAACAAAAGAAGAGATTTTAAGAGAAGTATATAACTTAAAATCAAAAATCAAAGTATTATTTGTTCCCAGCACCCTGGAATACCTCAAAAAAGGGGGCAGAATAGGAAAGGCAAAAGGCCTCATTGCTTCACTACTGGAAATTAAACCAATACTTACTCTTCATGACGGAGAAGTATCCCAATTTAAAACCACAAGAAGATGGAACCAGGCTAAAACCGAATTGATTAATTCTATGAAAACCATGGTAAAAAATACTCAAAATCTTATAGTGGCTGTTGGAGATTCTGACTCTAAAGAAGAGGGCGCTGAAATGTACGAAAGGTTAAAGGAAACCTTCAACCCGAAAGAAATCTCAAGATTTGACATCGGTGCAATTGTCGGAACCCATCTTGGACCCGGAGGTTTATGCATAGCATTTTATGAAGAATAAAAAGAGTCTTAAGATAATTGAGCTTCTTAAAAAAAATATCAGGAAAAAAATCCAGGAAAAAAGGAATAGTCTTTCAATTAAATACAGGGAAAAAAGCAGTATTTTAATAGCAGAAAAATTTCTTCACTCTGGCTATTACATTAATTCAAAGAATATTTTTATATATCATCCTGTTAGAAGTGAAGTCAATACAACTATAATCATTAGAGAAGCGTTAAAAAATAAAAAGAATATAATCCTGCCCCGTGTTTATAATAATAAATTAGAACTTTATTTTGTAACCGATCTGTCAACACAGTTAAAAAACGGGGCATATAATATAATGGAGCCAGTTACCGATCTATGCAAACCTGCAAAAATATCGGATATTGACGTTGTTGTTGTTCCAGGAGTAAGTTTTGATAAAAAATTTAACCGTTTAGGATACGGAGGGGGCTATTACGATAAAATTCTTTCCTGCATTCCCATAAAAATAAAAAAAATCGCGCTCTGCTTTGATATTCAGATCATTGACGCTTTACCTGCATCAGAACATGACATTAAGGTCGATACGATTATTACTGAAACTAAAATCTACCAGCCTTTATAAATTTTTTATAAAAACAATAAAATTTTATAAAATAATAAAGTAAAATTAAAAAACAGCCAGCGTGGAATTAAAGAAAGAAAGAAAGAAAGAAAGAAAGAAATAATAAAAAATTGAAGAAAAAAAACGATAGCGAGAAAATTGCAATCCTTGTCCCTGCTTACAATGAAGGGAAATTTATTAAAAAAGTAATTAAAAACTGTTTTAAATATGGACTGGATATTATTATTGTTGACGATGGCTCAACAGATGGCACTCTAAAAGCAGTAAAATCAATCACCATACCGGAAAATTTTAAAATAATACCACTCAGGCATTTAGTAAATAAGGGAAAGGGACAGGCGCTCAAGACCGGTTTTGAATATGT
Organism: uncultured Actinomycetota bacterium; assembly: GCA_964560595.1. GTDB lineage: Bacteria > Actinomycetota > Humimicrobiia > Humimicrobiales > Humimicrobiaceae > JAQVEM01. The sequence continues at coordinate 2,580 of CAZLME010000016.1, read as the reverse complement.
TATTAGAAATAATTACTCCGGAGTTATAACCATTGACGCAGATGGTCAGCATGATACAAATGAGATTAAAAATTTCCTTAAAAGCTTAGTAGAAGAAAAACCGGATTTAATAATTGGAGACAGGATGGGTAATACTAAAAATATGCCTTTTATAAGATTGGCCACAAATGTTATCACCTCATGGATTATCTCTCGTATTGCCGGCAAAAAAGTAAGCGATGTCCAATCCGGTTTCAGATATATAAGTGTGGAAGTATTAAGGAACGTAAAATTGGAAACAGGTAATTTTGACACTGAACCAGAATTAATAATCAAATCCAGCTGGTCCGGCTATTGTATAAAAAATATACCCGTCAGTACCATTTATCATAAGAACTTCACAAGCAGCGTAAATCCAATTACCGATACCATAAAGTTTTTTAAACTGGTTTTTAATAGCTTTAAATGGAAAAGAATACTTAAGAAAAAGACAGGATAAAAAAATCCTATATAAGAAGCTAAAAAATGTACCCAATATTTATAGGATTAAAAAAATTTATAGTTGTTCTATCATATATTATTTCAAATTTTTCACCTCCTTAGAAATTAAATCTTTATAGATCAGCTTTTACTTCCATACCATTCTTTAAAGATTTCTATATACTCTTTAATATCCTGGCTGAAAATCAATAAAATTATAATAATCACTAAAATTACAATTACAGCTATAGCTATCTTTTCCCATAAATTAAATCCTGTTTTTTTATCTTCATCAGCACTCATTGTAATAAATTATGTTATCCGCCCGATCCTGCTTTCTATAAAATCGTCCAGACTGTCTGCTGGAATCCTCCAGGAACTTCTTCCTTCCCTTACCTTAAATCCTTTCAGTCTGCCTGTTTTTAATAGATTCCATACATTATCAACTGACAGTTTTAAAATTTTAGCAACCTGCTCTGCTGTATATAATACCGGTTCTTTATGCCCATTCCTTATTTCCCTTCTGCCGGTAAATCCATTTAAAAACTCTTCCAGATCATCTTCTTTTATCCTTATTGCTTTACCAAGCCTTATAACTGCTAATTTTTTTAACATAACCATCCTGATTACTTCTGATTCACTGATACCAATCAGTTCCGAGACCTCTTTAATTGTAAATAATTTTTTTTCTTTAATCATTTTTAAAAAATAGAGTTTACTAGATCCGGTATTAATGACTGTAAATTTAAAATATTAAAGGAAACTCTGCCGTTTGTAATTTTCTCTATATTTTCTTCGGGAATATGAGATATCCTATCATATACCGGGATACCGGATATATTTTTACATTCATCTATATATATTTTATTGCTCTGGCTTACCTTATTAAAAATAATCCCTTTTTTCTGTTCTGCCGGAAGGAATTTTTTAAAATCATTTATCCTTGGAACAAGTTTCATATCCGGAGATAATACCAGAATTGATGTTGTTGATAGATTAAGCATTTCCAGTGATATGTTGTCATATCTGAACGGGATATCAGCTATTATAATGTCATATTTATTTCTTGCAGAATAAATTATACTATCCAGCATATCAATATTGAACTTATCACTTTGATGAATGGATAGAGGCGGCTGCAGTATATCTATTTTATTATCGTCATCCAGATTTATTATGGAATTATTCAAACAATTTTCACCGCCGGCAATCTTTTCAATAAATACGCTTAAATTTGGTAATAAGCTCAGATCCAGATTAATTGTTAAGTCTGATGGTCCTTCGCAGAAATTTAGATCTATAATTAATACCCTGCCTTCAATAATTTTCTTAACATACCATGCAAAATTAAAAACAATACTTGTTTTTCCAACTCCTCCCTGAATTGAGTAAAACGAAATTACCTGCTGGGGTATAATTTTATAATTGTTTTTTATACTTATATTATCTCCAGGGTCTAAATTATCAATGATACGGAGCACTCTTTCCAGATCTCCGGTGTTTTTAACTCCACCTAAATAGATATTTCCGGAAAAAGTATTTCTCTTATCTCCCGACGCTATTATGAATAATTCACCCTGGGTATTAACATTCATATAATCTGCAATCTCTTTACGGTTCTCAAATTCTTCCGATAAAATAATAAATTCCGGGATATATTCTTCTAAATAATGTTTAATAAATTTAATGTTATTTAAAATTACTACGTTATAATTTTGCAATTTTATCGATGATATATTCTTAACTAATTCTTTATTTCTGGCTATAACTAATATTATTTTCATTTTTAATTTATACTTTTAAAAAATACTTTTTTTAATCTGAAAGCAGTTTTGAAGTTAAATCTAAATTTTTATCATGATTTACACTTATTTCTTTATAGATTGATTTTTCACCACCGATAATTTTTATGTTTTTTCTTGGAACCCCTGTTTTATTTGAAATAAATTTTATCAATTCCTTATTGGCTCTGCCTTTTTCCGGAATAGAGTTCAGCTTAATTTTTATCCTATCCTTATAAGTCCCGTACACACCGCTAACAGCCGAATTAGGCGTTATGATTAACTTAACATTTTCAGTCTTCATCAGTCTTAAAGAAGTCGTTAATTATATCAGGATTCG
>CAZLME010000015.1:0-16054 GCA_964560595.1 uncultured Actinomycetota bacterium | reverse complement strand
TTCTTCATCCATATCATCATCCAGCCTTTTACCGATGGACTCTATTGATTTCACTTTTTCTTTTATCAGTTCTTTCTCAACCTCAATCAGCAACCTTCTATCCACATTCATACCCTTATATTCCGGGATAACATAAATACATCCCAAAAAAATACTCTCAAAATCAGGAGGAAAAACATTAAAACTCCTGAGTCTGGGGAAAAGGTAATAATTTCCGGCTAAAACAATCCCTATACAACTCTTATCGGCAAAAGCAGCCTTAACCTTCCCTCCATGCATTTTAAATGCAATAATTCTACTTCTTTTATTTTTATCTATTTTACTGCTGGTTTTTTTAAATAACTTTCCTTTAAAGAGCCCTTCCAGTCCAAGAAAATTCCTCACTCCGGCTAATTCCCTAAAAAAGTTATGTTCATCATAGTCAAACCAGTAGTCACAATCCAGGCACTTAATTTTTATTGTTTCCAGCTGTCTGAAGGAAAGGTCCTTAATTTTCAAATTTAAATCCATCAGTCAAATCCACCGGTAAATTAAAAAAATATAAAAAATCCTGTGAATCTTATATTTTTATAATTATAGCACTATGGAGAATTGTTTGAACTTTCAAAATCTTTTTTGAACTTTTAAAGTTTTTAATATATATTACATATTTACAAACAATTAGAGTGCCGGAAATCTTTTAAAACTAAACTTTTTAATTTTATGAGTAAAAAAATTACATTTGATTACTGGGAACACCTGTATTCAGCAAGAACTGAGCACATGGTTTCTTCTGAAATAAGGGATTTACTTGCCCTGTCTGCAAGACCGGATATAATTTCCTTCTCGGGGGGCCTTCCCGAGGTAAGAGCTTTAAGTTTTCAAAGACTCGAAAGATACATCAGAAGAATCATAAAAACAGACGGTGATATAAGCCTGCAGTACGGTACCTCTGACGGTTACTATCCTTTTAAGACTAAATTGATAGAGGTTATGAAACTGGAAGGCCTGGATGTAGTAGAGGAAGATATAGTTACCACAACAGGCGGCCAGCAGGCCATTGATTTACTGGCCAAAGTCTTTATAGACCCCGGCGATACAATAATTACGGAATCACCTGCATATACGGGAGCATTAAATTCATTTCAATCTTACGAAGCAAATATAATCGGCATCCCCGTTGATGAGAATGGAATGGATACTTCTATCCTTGAGGAAAAATTAAAAGAACTGGATATAAAGAAAATTAAAGTTAAATTTATATATCTTGTACCCAACTTTTCCAATCCTTCGGGAGTAACCTTAAATCTTAAACGCAGGAAAAAAGTGCTGGAACTCGCTAAAAAATATAAAACCATAATACTTGAGGATAATCCTTACGGGATGCTGCGGTTTCAGGGTAAACCCATCCCCACTATTAAAGAGCTTGACAGCATGGGCGATGGTCATAATGTAATATATTTAAGCACACTATCAAAACTTTTTGCCCCGGGATTTAGAATTGGCTGGATTGTGGCCCCGCACCCCATACTGGAAAAAATTATACTTGGAATCCAATCCACAATACTCTGCGTAAGCACTTTTTCCCAGAGAATTGCTTATGAATATTTTTCGGATCCTTCATGGCAGGAAAATATAGAAAAATTTAAGGGTATTTATTCCAAAAGAAGGGATGTTATGCTAAATACACTGGAAGATAGCTTCCCCGGGGGCACCGAGTGGTCCAGGCCAAAAGGGGGATTTTTTATATGGTTAAAACTTCCCGATTATCTTGATACCAAAGAAATCCTGGCAGATGCAGTCAGGAACAAAGTAGCTTTTGTTCCGGGAAGCGGCTTTTATGCAGACAGAAGGGGGGAAAATGAGGCAAGGCTTGCTTATTGTACGGAAAGTACTGAAAGAATTGAAAAAGGTATTAAAATTTTAGCCGGTATAATAAAAGAGAAGATTAAATTATATAAAAGCTTTAAATAAAAATATTATTTATGCGAGAGTGATAAAAATGAAAAAAAACATTGCTGTGCTAATGGGAGGAAGGTCCCTTGAAAGAGAATTTTCTTTAAAAAGCGGCCAGAGGGTTTCAAACGCTTTGAGAAAACTGGGTCATAATGTCATAAAGCTGGATGTAGATGAATCCATAGTGGATAATCTGAGTTCAGAAAAAATTGATCTTGCTTATATTGCGCTTCACGGAAAAGACGGAGAGGATGGCACCATACAGGAAATCCTGGGGGTGCTGAATATTCCTTATACGGGTCCGGGTGTTTATCCTAATATTTTAAGTTTTGACAAGATAATTTCAAAACAGATATTCATAAATCAGGGCATACCCACCCCGCCTTTTTATTTTCTGAACACAAGTTCATTCAGAGAGCTGGGCTCGTCAAAACTGCTTCCTTTGATAATAGAAAAAATCGGGCTTCCGCTGGTTGTGAAACCTGCGGCACAGGGGTCCGCACTCGGTATAAAAGTCGTAAACAATAAGGAAAACCTAACCGAAGCCATAATCTATGCCTTAAGTTATAGCAAAAAAGTGATACTTGAAAAATTCATTGACGGGATAGAACTTGCGGTAAGCATCATGGGAAAAGAAAAACCCAGAACTCTACCTATAGTGGAAATAGTGCCAAAAAAGAATTTTTTTGATTTTGAGTCAAGGACCGGCATTGGAGAAACAGATTATTTTGTCCCTGCAAGGATTTCTCCTGCGGAAGAAAAAAAAGTAAAAGAGACTGCACTTGCAGTCAATAATTCACTGAAATGCAGCAAACTTTCCCGTGTAGATATTATCCTGGACAGGAAAGAAAAAGTCCCTTATGTCCTGGAACTAAACACTTCTCCGGGCATGACGGATACAAGCCTTCTCCCCATGGCCGCAGAACAGGCTGGCATATCTTTTGAGGAACTGGTGGATGAGATTACAAAGATGTCCCTGGAAAAATAACACTTAATGAATAAGAGTTTTGACAGAAATAACCGGTTCTGATAGTATTTTCCGTTGTATTTACCCCATAAAAAAGCGGTAAGTCCGGATACATCTGTATATACTATACCCTGTCCCTGTAGCTCAGATGGATAGAGCACAGGATTCCTAATCCTGTTGTCGGCAGTTCGAATCTGCCCAGGGACACCAGCTTAAGACTTGTATTAATACTTAAATGAATTATCATGTTCTTTACAAATATATTGAATTAGAACTAATAAAAAATTAAGTGAATAATACAAAATATTTTAAATATTCAATATTTATCATTATCTTTTTTGCAATAGCGGGCATTTCACTAATATTTTTTGCAACTTCTAAATACGGTCCTGGCGTATCAGAGGATTCAGTTGTGTATATAGCTGCTGCAAGAAATATGATAGATGGCAAAGGCTTAAGCATACTCCTCGATTCAGAAGGAAATCAGCTAAATATATTTTTGCCGCTTCGAGATGGGCAATTATATAATGTATTTCCCTGGCCACCTTTATTCCCTTTAGTAATATCAATATTTGGATTTTTAAATTTTGATTTAATCGAATCTGCAAGATGGGTCAATGCCATTTTATTTGGTGCTAATATAGCTTTAATATTATTAATTATAAGAAAATATACAAGGTCTTTATTGTTAATAATATTTTCCTCAATTATTTTCATTACATCTATACATATGTTTCAAATCCACACCTATGTTTGGTCGGAACCTTTATTTTTGTTTTTGAGTTTGCTGGGTTTTTATTTTTTATTTTATTTTTTAGAAAATGGCAAGATATATAATTTCTTAATTTCATCATTAAGTTTTAGTTTAGCATTTTTTACAAGAACAATTGGTATTTCATTAATTGCAACAGGTATAATTGCTATCTTATTTTTTAGTAAATTAAAAATAAAAAATAAAATAATTTACAGCCTTTCCCTTGCAAGTATAGGATTATTACCTTCTTTTATATGGAATTTAAAAAATAAATTGCTCTTTGGGTATGCAACATCTGAGTTTTTGTTTCATCCTTTGAAGCTTGATACTTTAAAAGAAATAATAGAAACAGTCTCTATATGGTTTCATCTCTATTTAGTACCTTTCAGGTTTAGTATTATTTTATTGGCAATAATCCTGATCACAATAACTTTAACATCAATATATATTTCCATAAAGACAAAAAAGGGAGGCATCAATAATTCTTATAAACTTAGTTCAAGAATAATTAATATTTTTTTAATTTTTATTTTTTTCTATATATTTTCCTACCTATCTGCCAAAATATTTTTTTATAACGATATAAAATTTAATGGTAGAGCTTTGATACCAGTTTTTATTTCAACTTTTATTATTATCGTTTTATTTATTAAAAGATACCTGGATTATTTTAAAGATAAAATAGTAGTAAAAAGCATTATTTTTATACTCTGTGGAATGCTCACTGTTTTTTACCTTGCAATTATTATATTTTGCATAAAAGGTTCTTATGAAGAAGGCCAGGGTTATAATAGTAGAGAATGGTTGGAATCAGATACTATAAACGAACTGAGAAGCATGGAAATTACTGAAGCAATTTATACAAATAATCCCTATGCTGTTTATTTCTTTTTGGATAAAAATCCCAATCCTTTCCCAGCAAAAATAAATATAAAAACAAAAAAAGAGAACGTCACTTATATGCAGGATCTAAAAAAGACTATGGAAGAAATAAGAGAAAAAAATGGTTTAATTGTCTTATTTGATTTAAGACAGTACTATTTAGCACAAGAAAAAGAATTAATAGACGACTATGAATTAATTCTTGTTAAAGATACCCGGGACGGTTCAATTTATAGGGTAAAATAAAAAGTAAAGAAGAAATATGGTTTATTCCCATAACACCATAGATTGATTTTTATAAATAGACTTTAGATGATTCGTATTAGATTTTTTTAAAAATAATTTTACAAAAATGGAATTTTCGAAGTTTTTATCAATAACCACAGCTTTTTTATCGTCACTAAGAATAATTACACAAAAATTACTATTACTATCAATATAACGTTTTTCAGATTTATCTTCTGCTATTACTTCAACGCAATAGGGCGATTCCCCGTCCCATTCTATGTCCCATGTTTTCATATTCATTTCAATACCATTATCAGACTTCAAAATATCATTTTCTATGTTATAGCTTTCAATTGAATATAAATAATCCTGACCACTATTTTTGTAAAAGTCCCATTCTCCAAAATTAAAAATAAAATGGGCTTTGTCTTTTACTTTGTCTCTTGTTTTATCAGTAGTCACGAGAATAAATGGTGTTGTCCTGTCCGGATGAGTTAAATTGATTATATTTTTTGTCTGTTCTTCAGTTAAATAATAGTTATTTCTTAAGATATCAATTGCAGTTTTTTTATCTGATCCTAAAATACTATTAAGTATTTCGACACTCTTAGCAGTGCTGCCTGCATAATCTTCAAGTGCCAGATATGCATTATCACCGGAAGTTGCAAGCATGTTTAATATGCCATAAGATAATTCTTCATTACTGGTTGAAAGAGCTCTACTAATCCAGTATTCTCTTGAAATACCGGGAGATTTTACGCCATATTCAAAAGCCGGGTTATTTTTCCTTATAGAAAGTGTTTCAACATACCCCATCCTTCCATCAAATGTTACAGGACGCTCTGCTATGGCAGCAAAAAGGTGGCCATAGGCCCAATCAGAAATTACTACAGTTCCCTTTTTAGTATTATTTTTTATCCACTCTGAAACATCCCAGAGATCATCATTTACTATGGGGGTCATATTTGAAATAAGTTTGTAAGAAGGATAAATAGAAAATATTATTACAATTAACAGTATCGACACTGATATAATATTTATAAGGTTTTTTCTTCTCTTAAAAAAATCATTTTTCTCACTATCCTCAATAAGTTTTGGATATTCTATTAATATGCCAACCATAATTCCTGCGCTTACAGCAAGAGGCGGTATAATTAACAAAATAAATCTAACGCCACCTACTATAGTAATAAATACACTTGTTAATACCCAGGCAAAAAGAAATGAGTAAAAAAACCACGTAATTTTGCTAAACCGTTTTTTTAATTTGTGGTTTATTAAGATTCTAAGCATATATATAATACCAATAATGCCTATAAAAAATGCTAAGCTTGAAATGCTAAGCACTGCCAGTATTGAAGATGTTTTCAACTCTGAAACAAGAGAGTATACATCAGGCCAGGGTGACCATGGACTTTCCACTGACATTTTTATAATTACAAAAGGTTCATAAATTATTTTATAAATGTTTGAGAATCCTGTAGTTATGCTTACCAGGAAGAAACTTACTGTAAATGTAATAATTGTAAAACCGATATTTTTTATGTTATATTTTTTTAACTTACAATAGACTAAATAACCAATAGAAAATACAAACACCAGATAAAATAAATAATACCAACCCGCCCAGGCTAATGAAAAAATAAACAATAAAAAAGCCGAAGAACCTGCAAATATAATCAACTTTTTTATACTATTGCTTTGAATAGCTTCAATATAAAGCCAGATGATTGAAAGGGTAAATATCAGTATAAACATATCAGTATCAAAAAAACCAGGAGTTGTTCTCATTGCATAAAAGGGAGATGTCACTGTAAGTATTCCTGCAATCGCTGCACCCCACCGGTTTATAAATCTTCCTGTAAAAAAATATGCAATAATCCCGGCCAGGGGACCAATAAACATTGGTATCCAAAAACATACTTTTATTAAGGCCACATTGGCAAATAAATTTATAAATCTATACACATATGCTGCAACATAGACTATTAGTGGCGGATATTCCATCGGTACTCCTGGTGGATAATATGAATGCATATCCCATTCAATATCATTTATTTTAGTATCACCGAGATATCCGTGATCAAGGAAATTTTTTGTTAAACGGTAGTTATAATAAGAATCACAGTCATACATGTAAGGAAGACCGTTTTGGTCCCGGTAAAATTCTTTTTCACTAATTGGTATGCCAGCAAGACGGATATAATCTAATCTTATAAATAATCCTATAAGGAATATAGTGGTAACAATTAGAAATGTTATAATGAAGCGTTTCTTATTCAATTTAATTCATTAAAAACTTTAAGTATTTTATTGTCTTTAAATTAAATTAAGATTTTTTAGTTTTAGCCTGCATAGACTTGACAGTGTCTCTCTGCCAATGAGTTTTTTAAAAAAAAATTATCATTTCTTTTTTTACAAAAGATTATTTATAAAAATCTTTAAAGTTAGTTTAATATTAATGTTTTTATAATTCAAGACAGAAATGACACAAATAACGGTGATTAATTATGCTGTTAGAAAGAAAAGGAGTGATGATACTGAAAGCCGTTCCTGCTTCAATCAGGTATGCGGTCGCCGGCGGTATTGGCCCTTTCTATCCTTTACCGGAAGGCGGTAAAATTTAATATATAAATTTTCCATCAATAATATTATAATCTTAAATCTAATGGCCAGTAAAAAAATATTTACATTACTTTTTATACAATTATTTTTACTGGGAATCGGAGGTTCCGTTGTCGGACCCTTGATTCCCATACTGTCAGATAATTTTAAGGTCAGTTTAGATATAATCGGTTCCGCTTTATCTTTAAATGCCTTTGGCCTTCTTATAGCAAGCCTGTTTTCGGGAATTCTTTCGGAAAAATTCGGGAAAAAAAATATACTTGCCGCGGGAAGCATATTGTTTACTATCAGTTTCTTAAGCCTATATCTCTCGGGTAATTTTATTTATTTTACCATAAGCTATCTGTTATTCGGGGTGTCCTGGGGGACAATTGCTCTAAACTCCAATTCTTTAATCAGCGATATCTTCGAGCTGAATAGAAGCAGAACGATAATAAGATTAAATATTGGATTCCTGCTGGGCGCCGCTTTTGCCCCGCTTATAGTCAGCGGTATTCTATTTCTGGACATAAACTGGAGATACATATTCCTATCACTGGCATCGGTAAATGCAATCGTATTCATATTGATACTGTTTTTTAGACATGAGAGTCTTAGTGCAAAAAAAAGCAAGGAAGAGCTTCTAAGTTTTTTTTCTGTTTACCGTAAATTTTTATCAAGTATAATTATTATTTTTTGTGCAATTATAAGTTTCCTTCATTTCGGGCTGGGATTCTCTTTTGGGGCCTGGTTTACTACCTACTTTGAAAGCATAAATGTCCCAATAAATATCAGCTCCCTGATACTCAGTTTAAACCTTTTTATCTTCTGCGGAGGCATGCTTGTGCAGAGTTTTCTGGTAAGTAAATTTAATGAAGAAAAATTGATGCGGTTTTTCTCAATACTGGCTTTTATTTTTATGCTCTCATCATTACTCATGGATAATTTAATTTTGAAAATAATCTTTATAATGCTTTTTAACTTCTCCTTTTCAGGTATAGCTGCCATGTCTCTTTCCACAGCCATAAAACAAAACCCCCGATACTCCGGTCCTATTACGGGTGTAATTAATAGTTTCGGTTTTATCGGGACGATTATCTTCCAGTATATGGCAGGCTACCTATCAGAAAATTATTCAGCAGTTGGAATTTTTTACACCAGCCTGGCTGCGTTATTCTTGATGATTATATTTACAAGTATCTTAAACCTTTATTCCAGGGCTCGAGAGAAAATAAGTTAAGTTTTTTTATGTATAATTTAGACATATTAATTTAAATCTTTCATATCTAAATTATCAAAGGTAAACAATTTCTGTCGGTAATATTTTCTTTAGCTTTTTATCAAGTGTCCATAATTTGAGTTTATTTTTTACCGTAAGAACAACCAGTGCACTATCAATAAGGCCAACGCCCTTTTCAAGTAGTTTACTTTCATTGGAATAGATGCCGGCATCTATCCATGCATTATATTCATCCGCCTTTGGCAAATATTCCCAGTACTCAAGAATAATATCCTTTTCACGTTCCGTTTTTACTCCCTGAAGAAGTTCTCCAAAAATACATTCAACAGCTATTATGCATTTTCTCTCCAGAAGTTCCTGCATTAAAGGAAAAATATCCTGATTACCTTTTAAAAATTCAATCCATACACTGGTATCTGCTATTATCCTGATATCTGATTCGTTTTTCATTGTCTGTTAATTTCCCTTGTTTTTTCTGCAGAAAAATTATCTTTGAATTCAAGAGGAGATTCTCTTACCATGCTATTCAGCTCCTTTATTCTTTTTGATGCCAGCCATTCTTTTAAAGCAATGGTTAATGATTCAGTAAGATTTTTGCCTTTTGCATATTTTTTTACTTCGGAAATTAAGTTATCCGATATAATTGCTGTAATCTTCATACGATAAATTATACGATACTATATCTTATAATACAATAAAAAAAGAATAATGAAGGTGTTTTGATATTAATATCCATAATATATATAACAATATTAAAAACTTCGTTTTTACTATTTATTTTTTAATAATGATATCATATAATAATATCAATATTGATATTCATAATGCTATCTTTTTAATTATTTTAGCAATTAAGGTGAGATTAATTGAAGACTTTTATAATAAGAATAGACGACAATCTTTATAAGGAAGTAAAAAAACATGCCGAGCATAACTCTACCAGTATGAATAAATTTATTCTTTCAATAATAGAGGCAGAGTTTGGCTTCACTAAAAAAACAAAAAAACAAAAAAATTATACGGACCTTAATAATCTTTTCGGTAAATGGGGTAAAGAGGATTATAGCCACATTTTAAAAAACATTGATGAACAGCGAAAAATTGACCTGGAATTATGGAAATAAAAAGAGTCTTAATTGATACAAATATTTATATTGAATTTATGAGAGGTAACCGGGAGATTGCACAAATACTTCAAAAAACTGAAATAATTGCCTTCAGTGTAATTTCAATTGCAGAGTTACTTGCAGGATTTAAGAATACAAAAAAAGAGCAAAACTATTTAAAAGAGCTTGATAGTTTTCTGGATTCTCCAAGAATGTTAATTTATGATATAGATAGTGAAACCTCTGAATTTTATGCAAAAATTTATAGTGAATTAAAACAAACAGGAACCCCCATCCCGACCAATGACCTCTGGATCGCTTCACTGGCCCTGCAGCACGGAATAAAGCTTTTAACCCTTGACAGTCATTTTAAAAACGTTCCGGGTATTTTTTTGCTTAAATAAGTAGTTATAATCATTTTGCATACTCTTAAAAGGATATTAAAGCTCTATACTGAAGCTGCTTATGTATCTAATAAAGAATATTACTGACTATTGTATTATTTATCCCTGCATGCATTATTTCAATAGAGATTCGACCCATTTCCTGTTAGCCCAGAGCGAGCAGCCGCCTTCTGATTCATCCAGTATAAACTCGTTTTTTCTTATCTCTTCAAGAAGTTTTGACTGCAGTGCTTCTTTTAATGGCACCTCTTTTAGATTTACATCCGAAAACGGCGCAAAGGGACAGGGCTCAAGATCTCCTTCTGCATTTATATGAATAAAGCCCCTACCCGCAGACAGGCACCCCCCGAATATTTCTTCTTCAGCAGGCAGCCCAATAAAAAGGGCAGAATATTTTTTCCTGTACTCTTCCATAATAGGCGGGATTTTTCTCCTCTGCTCGCCTGTGGGAACCCAGTCACCGGTACCTTCGGCAATGGCCGTATATTCAACATAGAAAAATAACTTACAGCCTTTCTTTACAAGGTCCGCTACAAAAGAATCGTTTGTAAGCGAATCAAAATTTTGCCTGGTAACAGTCAGGGATGTCCCAAAAAATACCGAGTTTTTATTTAGTTTCTCCATAACGGTCCTCAAACGGTTAAAAACGCCTTCCCCCCTGCGGTAGTCGGTCTCTTCGCTATGCCCCTCAATGCTTATAAGCGGGACTATATTTTTATGTCTTTTAATTTGCCCGAGTAAATCGTCATCTATAAGAATACCGTTTGTAAAGACAAGAAAAATCATCCCGGGGAAAGCTTTTATTACCGTTAAAAAATCCTTTCTTACGAATGGCTCCCCTCCTGCCATCACTATAAAAGATATGCCCAGTTCCTTTGCCTGGGTGAGTATGTCTATAATCCTGGCGGTATTAAGCTCTTCTTTTGACTGTATTCTTAAAGCGTTATTGTAACAACCCCTGCAGTTAAGATTGCACCTGTTGGTAATGCTGAATATTATTACAGGCGGCACCTGCAACCCGCTTTTAATCCATTTCGTCCTGCTGCGGTGCGCCCTTCTCTGATTTATTATGGTTTTAAGAAAAAAAAGTGCACTGGAAGGCTTTTTTAGAGAAACTCTTAAAGCATCCTTAAAAGCTCCCAGAGTTGAGATATCAGATATTATATTTTTTTTCCTGTCCATCCGGATGGTATCCTTTATAAAAATAATTAATTAAATTAAAAAATAACCGGTCAATATATTGCCTGTTAATATATTACGGGCCAACATATTGCGGGTCAATATATTACCAGTCAATATAAAACAATCCTCTCCGGCCACGGGTTCTCCAGGGCCAACCTCCAGGTTTTATCTATATACTGGCGGGTGTAGGTCTGTTCGATCAGGTGAAAAAGATAAGCTCCCCTGTCGGTTAATTTATACCCACTTTTATTTTTTTCTATGTACCCGAGTTTCTCTGCCATATAGAATTCAAATTTAAATATATTATCAGTTTTTTTACCAAAAAGCCCGTAAAAATTTTTCTCATCTATTTGAAGTTTGTATGCCGACCAGAAAAGCCAGTAAAGGGCCCTTGTCCTGGGGTTAAACTTTAAACTGAGGGCAGTGGGCAATTTATTTTTTATGTTATTGCTACCATTTTCGTTATTATTAAGGTACTTCGCACCATCATTATTATCATTATTAATTTTTTCTATATCATTGCCTTTAACATTATTATCATTATTATTAAGACACTTTATATATTCCTTAACTGAAAATGTGTTTATCTTAAATATATCCCTGACAAGAGTGGCAGCACTCGGGCCAAAGCCGATAAAATTATCTCTTGTAACCGATGAATACTGGAGCGAATCACCCCTGGAAAATGTCCAGATAGAAGTCCTTATGTAGCCCAATTTCTTGCTTGTATCCACAAGGCTTTCCAGCATTTTCTTTTTTTGCCTGCGGTCAAGCGGTTTATTTTTAAGCCTTGCATAGGAGAATTCAATAAAAGGATAGGTGGAAATCTGGGTTGCCCCATTTTCTGCGGCTGTCTTAAAATCCCGGACTAAATCTTCTTCCTTCTGTCCGGGAATCCCGAATATTAAATCTACATCTACAACATCAAAATTAAATTTCTTTACCAGTTTGAGCTTGCCTGCGCCGTCAATCCTCTCCCTTCCAAGAGCGGATATGCATCTATCCTGAAAAGACTGAACTCCTATGCTTAACATGTTAAACCCGCAATCTTTTAACTTTTCAAGCAGTACCCCGTTTATATCCGCGGGGTGAAGTTCTATTCCCGTGTTCCCTTTTATATTAAATAAATCTTTAACAGTGCTTATTATTTGGGGAAGATAATCTATGGCAAGTGCGGGGGACCCGCCGCCGAAGTAAATACTTTCGATATCTCTTTTGCTGCTGCTTTTCCCCCAGCTTTTTTTACTTTTTCCACCATTTTCTTCATTGTATTTTTCTTTATCATATTTCTCTACGACATCTTCCCCTTTGATATCTTTCCCTCTGTCATATTCCCCTTTGCATGAGAGAGCGGCCGCAACCTCTATTTCCTTTATAAGAGCCCGGATAAAATCTTTAAGAAGGACTTCATCATATTCTACCTTATAGTAAGGGCAGAAAGAGCATAGATCTTTACAGAATGGTATATGAAAATATAATCCGGGATTTTTCACATTTAAGTCAAGCTCACAACGGCAATTGCTACTAAAAATAAATGGTCTTATCGACCTTGCCGCAAATATCCTTATTAAGCTGGTAATCATATTATTTTATTTATTATCTTTCTAAATCTATCCAGATCTATGAGTTTATGTCGTAGACTTTTATCCTGTCTAACTCCCCGGAAGCTTCCTGAAAAGTTTTATTCCTGTATGCAAGTATATCTGATTCATTAAAAAACTTCTCAATTATCCCATAATTATCCGGGCTGTAAACAAATTCAGAAACAGGTTCGCTATCTATATTAAATCTTGAATCATCCTTTACGGCATCCTCATACTTTTCTGCTTCCAGCCATAATTTCATTATGAGGAATGCCAGACTTTTATTTCCGGTAATATATTTCCAGTCTTCGGGATATTTTTCGTAACACCTCTTAAGATAAAGCTCAAGATATGACATTTGTTTTAGCAGACCCCCTCTTGTGTTGCTTGAATGCTTTATAAATTCTTCACAGGCAATAGCACATTTTACAGTTACCGTGTAAGCATTGAGCTCATCCAGTATCATAGTAAAATCAATATCTGAACCTTTGGCCTCTTCACCTTCTACAGTACCGATGTTCCTGTCAGGATCAAGATATGTTTTATCAAAATCATCAGGGTTTTCAATATCCTGGAATAGTTCATATTTTGAAAAAAACATCTTATCTTTCTCTATAAATATTAAAAGGTTTCCAATCATATAAGAATAATATGTTCCCCAGGAATAATCCTTCAAATCTTCAACAAAAAGATATATGGACGGACCGCTTCCACAGTGAGTAAGCTCGTGTACAATTGTAATTATGTCACCTGTGTATTCTTCATAAAAATCCGGTGTCAATGCACTGAAATCAAAGTCCTCAAAACCTTCCAGCCCCTCTAAATTATAAGAATTATTATCATTCAGAAGTTCAAACCAGCCATAGCCGGCAGCATAATCCTGTTTTTGTGTCACTTTTATAAGTGTAAAATAACCTGATGGGTATAAACTTTTAAAGTTCTTTAAATAATCTTTTACCTGGATAAATTTCTCTTCAGAGTATATTTTTTTAAGACTGCTAAAGAACTGTTCTTCCTCCTCCGGGGTTACCGGGTAATCAGACGCATCTGCCAGTTCTTTTTTTATGTGTGTATAATCAATATCCTGGGATTGATTATCAGTTGACTCAGTGAAATCTTCGGGATTTATATTATATTTTTTAAGCAGCTCTCCTATCTTTGCCGCATCTTCTTCATCACCGTTAAGGGTGGTTTTTTCACTCCCGGATTTTAGGAACTCACTATAATCGATGCAGCATGAGGAGAGGGATAAAGTCAGAAAGGCGGTTATCATGGCGAGTGCTGATATAAACAAAATCATTTTTATCTTATTCAAAAGCAAATCCAGTAATTTTTATCTGATCATTTATCTTGTCAAATACAAACTTAAACTGGACCGTATCTTTGTTTTCAAATTTACCATTATATTCTGTTGTAGTTTCGTTATTGACAATATTTACCGAAAAAATTTTTTTGGAACCCTCAATGTATTTGCCAAAATCTCCCTTAATAAAGCTTACAACATCAGGAAATGCATCTTTGGGTATCTCTTTAATTAAATCATCTCCAAAATCTTTTATAAAGCTAGAGTAATCTTCATTATTGATTGAAACAAGAACATTCTCAACCATAGGATCTGCCCATTGGGCTGTTTTTCCGCACCCTGAAAGCAAAGACATTGACAGTAAAAAAACTGCTAATATTGCAATTACTATGAATTGTATTTTTTTCAAAGTAACACCTCTTGTTTTAATTTGTTATTATTTCTATTGATATGGATTTAAACACTAATTTTTTATTTGTTCAAGAAAAATACACTAAATTTGACCATCATTATTAACTGTGTAAAATCCAAATTCTTACATTGAGTTGTATTACTACGCAGAGTATAATTTAATAAATATAAAAGTATTAAAATGGTGCCCAGGGGCAAATAAAGGATGCTCTTATACAAGGATAGAAATCATTGTTGTATCCATCTAAACCACAGGGCTACCATACTTTAGTAGAATGGACTGGGGGTTAAAATGGGTTTCATGGATTCATTAAAGGGAATAAATAGAGCAAAACCAGGTGTTCCCATATTGTCCAAAGAAGAACTTCTTGCAAAGCTGCTTGACTTGAACAAGGAAGATCTCCCCTTTATAGTAGAAAAAGGCGATGATGTTGACCTGCTTGCACAATGGAAGATAGTAAATGCTTCCTGGTATGAAATTTTTGCCAAGGCAAACCTAGAGAAAGTCCATAAAATCTGGCTTTCACTAAATGAAAACGAACATACTGTAAGAGTGCTGGAAGAAAGCTATAATGTATCATGGCGGGCAGGGGTTCCTATATTCTCTCTAGAGATTGAAAAATTCCAGGGACGTACCATCGGTTCTAAAAGTTTCGGTATCGGGTATGCCTTCAAGGGTCCGGATCCTTTAAGCTTCGGAAAAGTTTACCAGTACCGCTTTGATGTTTCTGAAATGAAAAGACCAATAGTGGAAATAATAACAAACTCCGGCTGGGATTTTGTACCGGTGATTTCAAAGAAAAACCTGTGATTATCCGCTATATAGGTTTTATCTTTACAAGCTTTTTCAATAGTTTTAGACTAGGTATAAATTATCATAATAGATAGGATATTAAAGAACGAATATTAGTATTAAAGGATAATCAAAATGATTGAAGCAATTAAGAAGGCATTAGAAAGTTATAATGGAGAATGGAAGGAAAAGAAGGGTATTTGGGAGTTTTCAGCAACTATAGCTGAGCGAAAAGCATTTTTATCAAAGAAAAAATTGATTTATTCAGCCAAAATGAGAATTGACTATGACGGCAAAGTTGTAAGGTTTTCAGAAATGTTAATCGAAGCCGGATCAGGATTAACATCAGGCGGTGGTTTTGATGAAGGTATGTCACCTGGTTTTGGTTTTAAAACCGAAAGTTATAATACTCTCCGAGGCGCTCGAGAAGGAAGTATTGAAGAGCAATCAAATCTTTTCGGTAAAAAATTCGAATACAAATTCGACTATAAGGAGATTCGATATAAGGCTCAAGAAGCAGCAAAGTCTGCCGATTATAGATTTGAGTATCAAATTCTGCCAGTAAAATAGCTCTTTTATGAAAATAATTTGTAATACTAATTATTTATATTTATCTTATTACAACTTTAAACACATCTTTTAAGCATTTTTAGTTTATAACT
>CAZLME010000014.1:15078-16346 GCA_964560595.1 uncultured Actinomycetota bacterium | reverse complement strand
AGCGCCTGCCTTGCAAGCAGGAGGTCAGCGGTTCGATCCCGCTCATCTCCACCAAATATACTTTTAGGTAATTTTTATTTTATCATCTTTTAAAATAATAAAGTTTTAACAGCAAAAATAGTAAAAGAAATCATAATTTATTTTTTATAGGAATTAGAAAATATGACTAATATCTGGCTTGAAGCATTTCTGGGCAAGACAGGAAAATATATTATAAGTTTTTTATCCCGGTATTACTACTTTATAATCCCCGTTATAATTATATACGGAATATTTTTAGCCTTATCTTCCTACAATCTAAAAAGAATTGAAAAAAAAGTTAATTTAGAAATATTTAACCAGGCAAAGAATATCATGGGGGAAAACCCTGGCATCAGTTATACAGACCTTGATGATAAAATAGAAATTCCCTGGGAAAAAATAATAAAAACCTGTTCTTTCTTCCCTTATATTTCCCGGGAAACTGATTTATGGGTAGCCAGAAATAATCTTATTAATGCCAGAAATATTATTATGCATGATAATAAAAAGATAAAGACGGTCCTTGAAAGAGGCGGTATTAATAATTTCCAGGAAAAATCTAATATACGGCAAAATTTGTATATGGAATATATCCACAGGATAACAGGCAAAAAAGAAGACTGACTTTTTTATGAAAACAAATTAAATAATGGCTCTATAACTTTTAACAGAATCCAGAAAAATATATTGGAACTGCCGCCTATGCTTGAAATTCTCTTATAGCCCTCTATTAGTTCAATATCGTATTTAAGGAAAAAGTTTGTAAATACATAACTCATATTGCTTGTTACCCATAGGACTACGGGAATTATAATAATTGCCGAGATAAAACTTCTGATTATGTCACCTCTCGAGGGGGCAACAGCCCAGATTAGTATAAATGGGATCATTATAAGGTCTGCATTGGGGAGTACAGTATTACCCGGTAGAATGGTTGAAATATAGATAGTTAACGGGATTATAAAAACAGATAAAATAAGCGTGGAAGGCATGCCAACTAGTATTATAGGATCCAGGCCGATATATAATTCTCTTTTTGTTATCTTTAGTTTTATGAAATCTTTTATATCATTTATTGTGGGGGTAAGACCCATAAAGAGCAGATTTACCGCTCTGGGAATCATTATAAAAATAATAGACAGAACCAGACCGCTTGTGAAAGCATAAAAGAGGTTAGGGCCAGGATTAAGGTTGAAACTCTTATAACGTGTAATTGCCCCTATTATAAATCCTGAGGTAAATCCGGT
>CAZLME010000014.1:0-15068 GCA_964560595.1 uncultured Actinomycetota bacterium | reverse complement strand
TTATCAACGGCTCTGAAAAAATTCCCAGTTTATATTGGATTTCCTCATAGAAGATATGGATTCTTCTGATAAAAGGAATCTTATTAAAGATTGCATTAACAAGATGTGAAAAAGGCGCCCAGCAGATGATTTGTGCCTGGGGGATTGACACACCGTTAATTCCAAAGTAACTTCTGATATATACTGCATATATGTCCGATAAAACCAGAGTTATAGCCGCTGTTATTATTGTAACGAGAAGGGCTATCCATTTTATTCCAGTAATGGTAAAAACTACCGAACCTATAAGCAAAAAACTCCAGTAATTCCAAAAATCAATATTTATAGTTCTGGTAAATCTTAATATAAGCATAACTATATTTAAGACGAGAACACCTATTATTATGTGGAGGATAATAGAGGAATTTAAAACGACAGTTTTAGAAACGAGCCAGCCTGCATCAATAACTGTATATTCTTTAGTTGAATTTATAATTATTGTATTTGTAATAGGTCCAAAAAAATTTACGAAAAGAGTGATAAGTATTGAAATACCCGTCATGCCGATAAAAATAAAAACACAGTTTTTTAAATTTTTAAGCGGTTTTCTTGTAACAATCAGACTTATTATTAATAGTAAGGCAGGTATTAAAACAACCGGACCCAGGTTAATTATATATTCGATGACTTTGCCGGTAGTTGACATAAAATTATTTTTAAGTTTTTAATGATGTTATATTATACTTATTATTTAATTTAAAATGAAGAAAGATATGGTAATTATTATTAATAGTTATTTTAAAGAGTTTTTGACAGATAAAATAAATTGCCCGGGTATAAAGAAAAGACCGGATAAATTTTAATGGAGTAAAAGCAATGGATGTTTATAATAAAATGTTTGAAGAATTGATATCCAGCAATACCAGCAGTATTCCAAAATCTACAGGCTCCGAACTTCTGGATGACCATAGAATTAGATTGAGCTTTTTTGAGAAAAATATTGTAGTGGATTTAAACAAAAAAGAAATATTTTATTCAGAAGATAATAGCTTTGAACCAAAAAAATTTTTGGATCCATATTCAGCTTCTATTATCCTGCATTACCTGCTAAATGCAGATGGGACTCCTCTTGAGGGCAGATGGGCCTCATACAGGGAATTACCCGGAGGGCTTTTCTACTGGCGAACAATCCCCGGAGTACTGGAACCTCTGGTAAAGAAATATGAAAGCAACGGCAGCGGGTTTCTTGAGAAAGCACTTGAAATTGGCGGGGAAAGATATGGCAAGTTTAAATTTTCCTTTATTATCCGTCCATTTAAAATGTTTCCTGTTCTTATGATTTTTGATGAGAAAAGTACAGAGTTTGAAGCAAATATAAGAATACTGTTTGACGGCAGCGCACATCATTATTTGAAAACTGATGTCGTAAAATTAATTATAATTTATATTGTTAAAAGACTCTGCGATAAAGTATGATAAAGCAGGTAAGCCCGTATATAATCTCATATATAATATAACCAGTTCTAATCAGTTCTAATTCCTTCAGTGATTTCCCGGGATAACTTGAAATTATGATTTTTTTAATGTAATATTTAAACAGATGTTCATTACCCGCACAATTGTGTAATAAGTATATATTAAATATATATAAAAAACTAAATAAATTAAAATAGATGGAAAGCATTACTGAAAAAAAATTCCTGGCAAAAATAGCCGGACTTTATTATTTAGAAGAACTAACCCAGCAGGAAATTGCAAATAAATTCAATATTTCAAGGACCCGGGTTTCAAGATATTTAAACAGGGCACGGAAAGATGGTATTGTAGAAATAAAAATAAATTCACTAAAAGAGTATTATTCTTCTCTTGAGTGTGAGATTGAAAAAAAATTTCAAATAAATGAATGCATTATTGTACCGGCTTTTGAAAAAAAGGATGAAATATTAAAAATGATGGCGGAATCACTGAATGAGCTGTTTGAAAGAATCCTGGAAAACAGCAGCTATCTGGGAATTGGTTGGGGGAGCTCGCTTAAAGGAGTAGCGGATAATATTTATGTGGAAGGAAAGTCTGGTATTAAAGTCGTTCCAATAATTGGCGGCCTTGGGAAAATAGGAACGGGAGTGCACACAAACTCGGTTGCGAAAAATATTGCAGACAGGCTGGGGAGCATTAGTTATATGATAAATTCTCCCGCTGTGCTTGACAGCAGGGAGATAAAAGAAATTGTTGAAAATGACAGCAATACCAGAGAAATAATTAAACTATCCGAAAAAATAAATACTGCTCTTGTGGGACTGAGTGATATTGGTCCTGATTCTACATTGATTAAGGAGGGCTGTTTCAGCATGGAGGAGTTTAAATACCTGAAAAGCCTTGGAGTGGTAGGAGATGTTAATCTTATATTTATAAATGAGCAGGGGGAACATGTGCCAAATAAGATAGATGAGAGAATTGTAAGAATTTCACCGGAAAGATTAAAAAAAGTTAAAAATGTTATCGGAATAGCTTTTGGGGAAAGAAAAATAAAAGTAATCCTCGGTGCTTTAAGAGGCGGGCTGATAAATATACTGGTTACCGATGAGCAAACGGCTGAAAATATTAATAGACTGGGATAAATCATGGATAAGGATTTAAAAGAAAAAGAAGAATATGCAAATATTGACGGATATAAAATAAAGGATAAGTTTACGGGATTAAAAGATAACATAAAGATAAAAATGCTTAAGAAAATGTATGAAATAAGGCATTTTGAGAATGAAGTCGAACAATTTATTATAAGGGCTATGATACACGGCACCTGTCACCTGTATACAGGTGAGGAGGCAACCGCCGTCGGTGCAATCTATTCCATAAATAGTGATGATTATATAACCTCAACCCACAGAGGACATGGCCACTGCATATCAAAGGGTGCCGATCTTAATATTATGATGGCAGAGCTTCTGGGTAAAAAAACAGGGTACAGCAAAGGCAAGGGCGGTTCAATGCATATAGCTGATGTTAATTCAGGAAACCTTGGGGCAAATGGAGTAGTAGGGGGCAGTATCGGTATTGCAACAGGCGCGGCTCTTACCTGTAAGATGAAGAAAAACGGACGGATCGTTCTATGTTTTTTTGGAGACGGTGCAGCCAATCAGGGGATATTCCACAGCTCTTTAAATATAGCCTCCATATGGGAGCTTCCAGTAATTTATATCTGTGAAAATAATGTATACGGGATGTCAACATCTGTAAAAGAAGCATTTAATATAGGAAAGATATCGGATAGAAAGTTTGCCTATGGCATAGACGGACTTACTATTGACGGCAATGATCTAATAGAGGTATTTAATGTGGTCTCACACTTTGCTGACAGATGCAGGGCAGAAAGCGCTCCCGTCTTAATTGAGAGTCTGACTTACAGGTGGACCGGACATTCCAAGAGTGATGCCCAGGTTTACAGAACAAAGGAAGAGGTTAAAAAGTGGAAGGAAAAAGACCCCATAAAAAGGTATAAAAAAATTTTAATTGATAGTAAGGTATTAACTGAAAATGATGATAAAGAGCTGGAAAAAGAAGCTATAGATGAGATAAAAAAAGCAGCAAAATTTGCTAATGCCAGCCCATTTCCGGATCCTTCCGAGGTTGAAGATGATGTATATGCATAAAAAAATAATTAGTTTTATTTGTTCAAGCTTTATCCGGACTTAGAGGAATATTTATATTTATATATTACTTATATATTGCGGAGATACCGCGGAGAAAATTCTATATGATAAGAGAATTAACATATCTTGAAGCGATAAGAGAGGCAATGCAACAAAAAATGAGGAAAGACAGCAGTGTTTATCTTATCGGAGAGGATATAGCAGAATACGGAGGGGCTTTTGGTGTAACAGTTGGAATGCTTGAAGAATTTGGGAAAGAAAGAGTAAGAAATACTCCTATTTCTGAAGAAGCTATAATCGGAGTTGCGGTTGGAAGTGCAATTACCGGCATGAGGCCGATAGCTGAAATAATGTTTTCAGATTTTATGACCATAGCCATGGACCAGATTGTTAACCAGGCAGCAAAAATATGTTACATGTTTGGAGGAAAAGCAAGAGTACCTATGGTAATCAGAACCGCAGGCGGCGGGGGGACCGGTGCTGCAGCCCAGCATTCCCAGAGCCTCGAGGCTCTTGTTGCCCATATCCCTGGTTTAAAGGTTGTTATGCCCTCCTGCCCCTATGATGCAAAAGGGCTCTTAATTTCATCAATAAATGATAATAACCCTGTGATTTTTATAGAACATAAACTGCTTTATAAAAATAAGAAATGTATCCAGGATGTCCCTGAAGAAATGTATGAAATTCCCCTGGGCAGGGGTGACATCAAGAGAGAAGGTACCGATATAAGCATAGCGGCTACTTCTTATATGGTGCAAAAATCATTGGAGGCAGCTAGCAAACTTTCAAAGGAGAGAGGTATTGAATGCGAAGTAATAGACATAAGGACATTAAGACCTCTTGATATTGATATTATAGTGGATTCGATTAAAAAAACAGGCAAGCTTCTATGCGTGGAAGAAGCACCGGCTTTTGGCGGCTTTATGGGCGAGGTTGCGGCCCAGGTTTCCGGGAAAGGATTTGACTGGCTGGACGCCCCGGTAACCAGGGTTGCCGGGAGAAATTGCCCTGTTCCTTACAGCCTGGCGCTTGAGCGGGAAATGATACCCGGGGTAGAAAGAATTGAAAAAGGGGTGTTAAATCTTCTGGGTGAAACTTAATGTCAGCAAGAGGCAGTTATAGGACCGTATCCTGTGTTCGGGATACCAGGTATTGATTGTGAAATTTAATGTTATATAAATATAGATTTTTATAACAGGTCAGCTATAATTTATTCTTATGGAGGAACTAAAAGATGCACGAAGTTATTATGCCTAAACTGGGAATTACGATGGAATCCGGAAGGATTGAAAAGTGGCATAAAAAAGAAGGGGATAAAGTAGAAGCAGGCGAAGTGTTGTTTGAAGTTATGACAGACAAAGTTACCATTGAGGTTGAGTCATATAATTCGGGCATACTGAAAAAGATATTAAGAGCTGAAGGGGAAGAAGTCCCCGTAACCGGTGTGGTGGCCTATATCGGCGAAGAAGGTGAAAAAATTCCTGCGGATAAATTAAAAGAGGCAGAGCTTTATAAGACTTCCGGAATTAAAACACGGGACACCGCCAAAGAAACTACTTCAGTTAAAGAATCCACTGCTGTATCTGAGAAAAGAATTAAGATATCGCCACTTGCGAGAAGGACCGCTGGAGAGATGGGCATAGATTATAGACGAGAAAAAATCAGAGGTTCGGGACCGGGCGGAAGAATAGAAAAGAAAGATGTAGTAGCTTATTTTAATGAAGAAAAAGGAACCGGGCGAAAAACAGAAAAAATTCCCGGAAAAGAAATTGCTATAAAATCTTCTACCAGGCTTTCAGATATTAGAAAAATAACAGCGGAACGCATGAGCTTTTCCAAGTCAAATATCCCCCACATAGTCTTAAATATAAAAGCTAATGCCATAAAGCTTACTGAATTTAAAAGGGAATTAGAAGAAAATCTATTTAAAAAACATAGTATAAAAATAACCTATACTGACCTTATATTAAAATCGACTGCATCTGCATTACGCAATAATCTGGAATTGAATTCAACTCTTTCTGATGGCTATCATATTATATACGATGATATAAATATTGGTTTTGCAGTTTCACTGAAAGAGGGACTGGTTGTCCCCACTATTACTAACTGTGACAGGCTATCAATTAAGGATATAGCAAAAAGAAGAAAGGAGCTCATTGGCAAAGCGCTGGAAGGAAAACTCAACGTTGATGATATCTCTAACGGTACTTTTACGGTTACCAATCTGGGAATGTATGGTGTAAGGTCGTTTTCTCCTATAATAAATCCTCCACAGGCCGCAATACTTGCCGTAGGAGAAATATATGCTGAGCCTGCAGTGATAAATGAAGAAATCAAACAGGGTTTTTTTATAAATCTTTCCGTTTCCTGTGACCACAGAATCATTGATGGAAAAACAGGAGCACAATTTCTTAAGGAGCTGGTGGAACTATTGGAAAATCCATCAAAATTAATTGATTAAATTTTTAAAATTTATGGGGGTATTTAACAGTGATAAAAGATAAGGAAACAAAAATAATGCTTTTTTGTATAAACTGTAATAAGGAATCGCCTCATACAGTATTCTACATCGGGAATTACCTGAGGAGTATTGTTTGTGACAGCTGTAATAAGAAAATAGAAATTGACAGACGTCACTTGAGGACTGTTTTTGCAGAAGATTTTATAAACAGGATTCTTACAAAACCACACAGAGTGACTGTAGAAATGAAGAAAGCTTTTGCGACACTGATACCCTTTTTCCCAAAGAGACTGTTTAAAGAGCCTTTAAAAGTACTCAGGGAAATATATGCGGTATTAAAAAAAGAAAACGGTAATAATGATAATCAGAAAAGCAAATAGTATTTCTTAAAATAGTTTCTTAAATTTTTTTTACAGGTATTTTAAAAGTATTTCCGAAACTTTCTATTATTTGTTCTTTGACATTGCAGATGTTTACGGGTCTTTTCAATATTTTTTCCATTGAAGTCGGGGGATAACCCTTGAGGCCGCAGGCTGTAATATAATCAAAGTATTTTAAGTCATTGTTTACATTCAGGGAAAAACCGTGAAAAGTGACCCATTTTTTAGCCCTTAAGCCGATAGATGCGATTTTATGATTATTTACAAATACCCCCCTGTGCCCTTTCACTCTTGATGCATATATTTCGAATTTTTTAAGTACGTCTATCGCAACCTCTTCGAGATTATAAACGAAAAGCGGCAGGTCTTTTTCGAACCAGGTCAGATTTATAATTGTGTAACAGACAATTTGACCGGGTGCATGCAGTGTTATATCACCGCCGCGGTTGGATTGTACTAGCTCTATATCGTGCCGGCGCAGCCTCTCTTCCGTTACCAGGAGGTTCCCTAAATTTTTATTGCTCCCTACTGTTATAACAGGGGTATGCTCAAGCAGAAGTATTACCCCCGGTATGGATTTAGATTTTATTATCTCAAATATTTGAACCTGTATTTCATAAGCTTGTTTGTATGGAATAAGACCACAGTCAAAGCTTAAAATACTATTCTGTTTGCTAGAGTTATCAAAGTTCTCCGACATTATGTTATGAATTAAACTATTTATTAAGAATTTTTTTTGTTCTAAGATTTCCATAACGTTATAAAATATTGATTGTTGGACATATTTTAACATATAAAAGAATATAATGATTTTATCTTTATATAATACCCCGGGAAAGGAGTGTTAAAGAGATGAAAAACTTAAAAGTGGATGTTGCCGTGCTGGGAGGTGGACCCGGAGGATATGCGGCTGCTATCAGAGCCTCTAAACTGGGGCTGTCAGCTGTAGTTATTGAAAAAGATAATCCGGGTGGAGTTTGTTTAAATCATGGCTGGCATACCTACAAAGGCACTATATCATACGGCCAGAACTCTGGACAATATCAGAAGAGCTGAAATTTTTGGAATAGATGTGTCACCTCCTGAACTTAATTTTAAAAAAGCAATGGACGGAAAAGACCGGATAATTGAAAACTTAAGGAAAGCCCTTGAAAATAATCTCAGTAAAAATAATGTAAAGCTTATAAAAGGTACGGGTGGAATAGCCCGGAAGGGTAGAATCCTTGTAAGAGTTCCGGGTGGTAAAAATCTTGAAATCGAAACGGAAAATATTGTTATTGCTACAGGTTCTTCAGCTGCAAATGTTGAGCCATTCGAACTATCAGAAGAAGGAATAATGGATAATGCCGGGATACTATCCCTGGAGGAGTTACCTGAATCGCTCTTAATTATAGGTGGGGGCGTGATAGGCTGTGAGTTCGCAAATATTTTCTCATCTTTTGGCTCCAGGGTAATAATAGTGGAAAAACTCCCGCAAATATTATCAACAGAAGATGAAGAAATATCAAAAATGATCCATAAGATATTTGAACAAAGAGGGGTTGGTATATTTACAGACTCAAAAGTAGAAAACTATAAAAAAAGCGGTAAAAGTTTTCTTTGCACCATTAGCGGGGGACATGAAATATCTGCTAATAAGATACTTATATCAGTGGGGAGAAAACTAAATTCTGCCGGCATCGGCCTTGAGGGGGCAGGAGTGGAAATGGAAAACAGGGGTTATATAAAAGTGGATTTACATCTTAAGACAAATATTGAAGGAATATATGCCATTGATGATGTAACAGGCGGTTTTCAGCTTACACCTGTGGCTACCGAAGAAGGTAAAATTGCTGCAGAGAATATAGCAGGAAAAGAAAAAGAAATGAGTTACAGAGTTATACCCCGGGCGGTATTTACATCTCCCGAAATCGGCACGGTTGGATTAACAGAATATCAGGCAAAGGAAAAAAATATAAAAGTATGCACAGGCGTGTTTCCTTTTAGTTCCAGCAGCAGAGCTTATATTGAGGATGAAACAGAAGGTTTTATAAAAATTGTTACAGACAGTAAGACCGGAGAGATTCTCGGGGCCCAGATGGTAGGACCGGGAGTTTCAGACCTTATACATGAAGTAGCTGCGGCGATGAAAGGAGAATTATTAGTGGATGACATTGCTTCTACAGTCCATATACATCCAACGTTTTCTGAAAGCATTATGGAAGCTGCGGAGGATTGTTTTTGGATTGCAACCCATAGATAAAAAAATTAGTAGGTCAGGAAGCACAAATAATGACGGCCGGAATTATTGTACGGTTAATTTAAAATACTTTGACATAATATTAAGTTATGTTAGAATTGTTTTCCTGACTCTTATAATATTAAAGTTTCAATATAAAATTAATAAAAATAAGAGATTATATGAATACTAACGGTTCAGTAGTCTTAACCAAGAGGGTAATAATAACTTCATCCAATCCTGTAGCCAAAGAAGATTTTGTTGAGAAAATAGGAGAGATTGCACGAAATATTATTAATTTTCTTAAAAAAAACGGCTGCACACAATTAGGGCATGTGAAACTAATCTCAACTACTGATGGGGAGGATTACCTGCAGCTGGGTGTTCTTGATATAGCGCAGAAGCCTCAGATTAAAGGCATATTAAGAAAAACTTTTAAAAAGATAAAACTTACTTTTAATATAATTGAATTTGGGGTATGCAAGGAAGATATTGACAATAAGATTACAGAAGAAATAAAAAACATACAGGCATATTTTAATGACCGCTAATTGTTGCTGATTCGCATATCCGGATTAAAATCAAAATCATCGTTTATATACCAGAGATAAATAAATCTTGAAATATTACTGTAATCTATCTTTAATAAAGCCTCAGGATCAATATATTTATTATCATATATTACACCAAAGTGAAGATGATAGGCTGAATTTGAAGGATCATCAGATGCTCCGATACAGGCAATGACTTCTCCCTGTTTGACATATGTACCGGCTGCCGCATAAATCTGCATCAAATTAAGATATGTAGTCCTGATTTTATCATTATGCTTGATTACCAGAGTCCTTCCTCCTATCGGAGAGAAACCAATATAGCTGACTATGCCATTTCCGGCAGCAATTACTTTATGCCCAAATTTACCTTCTATATCTATGCCCGTATGTTTCAAATATTTTTGCTCTTCAGGAACCAGGTAACTCTGTCTGAAACCGGTTATAATCTCACCTTCCAGGGGCATTATAAAGGGGGATTTATAATCAGGGTAAATAAGTGACGGTGAATTTATTAATATAAAGGAAAATAAAACTATAGATAGAAAGAATAGAAAGAATTTAATAGCACCTGGCCTATTATTAATATTTTTACTTTTAATTTTAATGTTATAAAAACAATGTTTGTGTTTTTTTATGGTTCCAGGAATCATAAGAGAACCTCTTTTAAAAATAGTTTTAATACAATATAAGATGGTATTATATATTAAATATATATTTATGCAAATAATTATTTACATATTTAGTGTTTTATATAATTATATCAAGAATATTTTACTATTTGGATGTTAAATCCTATAATAAAAATATATGCAATTTTTTTTGAGGAGGAGAATTGATATGAACGATAGGATAAAAGAAATACTTTCCTGGTATGATAACGAGAACCCGGGAACTATTAAGAATCTATACAGCATACTTATGCATGGAAAATTAGCAGGGACAGGCAGGTTAGTGATTTTACCTGTTGACCAGGGTTTTGAACATGGTCCAGCAAGAAGTTTTGCTCCCAATCCTGACGGTTATGACCCGGTTTATCATGTCAAACTTGCAATAGATGCCGGTCTTAATGCACACGCGGCACCACTGGGCTCTATCCAGATTATTGCAAAGGAATACGCAGGACAGATTCCGCTTATCTTAAAACTCAATAATAATGATGTATTGAGTAATAACCCTGATCCTATACCGGCTGTAACTGCTTCCGTGGAAGATGCACTAAGGCTTGGCTGTGCGGCAGTTGGATTTACTATCTATCCGGGCAGTATTAATTTCAAAAAAATGTACGAAGAGATAAGGGAAATAGCGCTGGAAGCTAAAAGAAATGGTCTGGCAGTGGTAATATGGTCTTATCCAAGAGGCTCAAGTTTATCCAAAGAAGGCGAGACTGCAGTTGATGTTGTGGCGTATGCGGTTCAAATTGCTGCCCAGCTGGGTGCACACTTAATAAAAGTAAAACCGCCTTCGGAGCACATAGAACTTGAAGAAGCAAGGAAAGTGTATGAAAAATACAGAATTCCGGTTAATACACTGGCAGAAAGGGTCAGGCATGTGGTACAGAGCGGATTTGACGGAAAGAGAATAATCATATTCTCGGGCGGCCCGGCAAAGGGCAGGGAAGAAGTGATTGAAGAGATAAAGCAAATAAAAGAAGGCGGAGGATTCGGCTCAATAATTGGAAGGAATTCTTTCCAGAGACCGAGAGATGAAGCTCTGGACTTTCTTAATGAAGTACTTAATATTTATATGGAGCATTAATACAGGTAAAAATATTCTAAAGATCTCTTCAGGATAATTAATATAAAAAGTATTAATATTTAAATAATAACTATATAATAGTAACTAACAGCAACGAAAAAAGTAACTTTTCAGACATTTTTATTTTAGGAAACGAAAGGAGATAAAGAGAATGAACAAGGCGGAATTAGTAGACGTTGTAAGCGGGAAAACAAAACTGTCAAAAAAAGACGTTGCCAGTGTTGTAGATGCCATGCAGAAATCTATAACAGAGACACTGGCAAAAGGCGGTAAAGTAGCCCTGGTTGGTTTTGGCACCTTTAAGGTATCTAAAAGAAAAGCAAGAACCGGTCTGAATCCGCGTACAAGGGAACCTATAAAAATTGCGGCATGCACTATGCCCAAATTTGTTGCCGGTAAAACATTAAAGGAAAAAGTAAGATAACATCATAGAATTTTGATTATATATATAAAAAAGGCATTCTATTTGAATGCCTTTTTTATTATATTTATTCTATACCCTTATTAGTATCGTCCGATACCTGTAAAGGTTTCAGTAATGCCCTTCTTATTAATTGGCGACATTTAAATCCGGAATATCTTAAAAACTATTAACGGAAGTACCAGAACTGACCTGCCAGAACTACTATCCAGATAATAACAACTATTATCCCGACTATTATGCTTATTGACCCGAGTACTATACCGGCAATGTCAAAACCTTTGCCTTTATCGCTTGACATACCGCTTTTTATCCTGGACATGTCGACTGCTCCAAGTATGATAGGCACTATTCCCAATCCCAAGATGCCCGTTACGAGTGCCGCAATAGATAGTCCGCTCGGACTTTGCTCCTGTGTTGTTTGATTCATTGTTACCTCCAAGGTAGCCAGTTGATATTCTTTATTAGTTAATATATTTGATATATATTATATCTTTACAATGAAAAAATAAAAAATATTTTTTTACACTTTTATTCTTTTAAGCTTTAATATATTTAGTAACAAAAATAATTTTAAGGTTAATTTTTATAGCGAGCTAAAAAGCAATGAGAAGGTTACTGGAAGAAAACTGGTTTTTAATTTGTTCAAAAGATATAAACGACTGTGGAAAAATAATTTCCGGGGCAGGTTATGCGGTTGACAAGTGGTATCCTGTAAAAGTCCCGGGTACTGTAGCTGGTTCCCTTATAGATAACGGTTTATATAATGACCCTTATTATGGACTGAATCTGGCAAAATTACCCGGTTATAAAAAAAGAAGGGATATAAATTTTTCCCTGCAGCGTAAACCGGCAAAAAGTCCTTTTAGAAAATCCTGGTGGTACAGAACAGAATTTATTATAGAAGACGATCTTAAAGAACAGCGAATCTGGCTTAATTTCCGGGGTATTAATTATTCTGCAAATATCTGGCTTAACGGCAAGAGAATTGCCGGCAGCGATTATGTAAAAGGGACCTTTAGGTTGTATGATTTTGATATTACAGATTTTACGCTCTCCGGAAAGAAAAATGCCCTGGCAGTTGAAGTCTTTTCCCCGGAGCCTGATGATCTGGCTTTAACCTTTATCGATTGGGCGCCTGGTATTCCTGATGATAATATGGGAATCTGGCAGCCTGTGATTTTATACTCTACAGGACCGGCTGCATTAAAAAATACATTTGTCCATACAAAAATCGATACAGCTGCGCTGAATGAAGCGGAACTGACTATTGAAACTGAAATAGTAAATACCAGGAATATGATTATAGAGGCGGAAGTTGAATGTGAAATAGAAAACATAAACTTTAGCAAAAATATTACTTTAAAACCTCTGTCAACAAATAAAATTTTCCTTACCTATAATTATTTTTCCGGACTAAAAATAAAAAATCCGCGACTGTGGTGGCCATATCAGCTTGGGAAACCCGGGCTATATGAACTTAAAATGGTTTTAAACGTAAGAAATTACAGAAGCAGAGAAGGGACTGAAAGCCATAAAACCGGGAGCAGTAAAACCGGAAATGGTATTTCGGATAGTGTAAGAGTTACTTTTGGGATCCGCGACATAAAAGCGGTCAATAATGAGTATGGAGTGCGGTTATTTATTATCAACAATAAGGAACTTTTAATCCGTGGAGCCGCCTGGTCGCCTGATTTAATGCTGCAGCAGTCAAAAAGGCAGGATGAGATTGATACTGATTTTATTATTAACCTTAATTTAAATGCCATCCGCATGGAAGGGAAACTTGCTACAGATTATTTCTGGGATCTGTGTGACAGGAAAGGGATACTGGTAATGGCAGGCTGGCCCTGCTGTAACCATTTTGAAAAATGGGACAGGTGGAAAAGCGATGATATTGATATGGCAAAAGAATCCGAAAGGTCACAGATATTACGGCTGCGTAACCATCCCTCATTTGCTGCCTGGCTTTACGGCAGCGACTTGCTGCCCCCGGAGAATGTGGAAAGGGTTTACCTTAAAGTTCTTAAGGAAACCTGCAGTAGCCTGCCGGTAATTTCAAGTGCATCACATAAAGTATCAAAACTTACTGGTATTACGGGTGTCAAAATGACAGGACCTTATTCATATGTGCCTCCTGTATACTGGTACGATAAGAACAGGCCAGGCCATGCTGAAGGCTTTAACACCGAAACCAGTCCGGATGTCTGTATTCCTATCATTGAGAGTATTAAAAAAATGATACATCCAGACCAATTATTTGTCGGAAGCAGGGCATGGAATCATCATACCGGAGTAGGAAAGCAGTTTAATAATACAAAAAAGATTGATAATGC
Organism: uncultured Actinomycetota bacterium; assembly: GCA_964560595.1. GTDB lineage: Bacteria > Actinomycetota > Humimicrobiia > Humimicrobiales > Humimicrobiaceae > JAQVEM01. Next base: position 1,311 of record CAZLME010000014.1, on the reverse strand, counting down.
AATTTTTAATAGATACGGCCGGCCGGAAGACCTCACTGACTATTCAAAAACAGCACAGGTTTTAGGGTATGAAAGCTGGAGGGCAATGTATGAGGCACATAACAGAAACTTTCCAAAAGCTACAGGCATTATAGGCTGGATGCTTAATAGCCCCTGGCCTTCTCTTATCTGGCAGCTATATGACTATTATTTAAATCCGACAGGAGCATTTTTCGGTACAAAAAAGGCCTGCGAGCCTTTGCATATACAGTATTCCTACAATGACCATTCAATCTGGATAATAAATAATGGAGTAAAAGATTACCCGGACCTGAAAACATCAATTAAAGTATACAATTTTGATTTAACGAAAAAACTATCAAAAAATCTGGCAGTTAAAATAAAAAAGGAGAGCAGAAAAAAAATTTTTATGTTGCCCGGGATCAGCGGACTTTCAGAGGTCTACTTTTTGAGGATTGATATAAAAAAGAAAGGAGTTATAAAGAGCCGGCAATTATACTGGCTGGCAACAAATAAGGACATTTTTAAGGGAAAGGATCTGTGGTATCAATCTCCGCTCAGGGCTCATGCCGATATGAGTTTAATGAGAAAAATGCCCCGCACTCATATCGAAGTCTCTTCAAATTTGAAAAAGGTAAACTGTGATTATAATATAAATATAACAATTACAAATCCGGGTGATTATCTGGCATTTTTTATATGGGTTAAATTATATAATAAAAAAACAAATGAAATTATTGCACCGGTCTTCTGTAGCGACAACTGCGTTTCATTATTTCCGGGTGAATCAATTAAGATAAACGGTGTAATCCCCGGAGATATTGTTTTAAAAGATATAATTTCTAAGGGTGTAGTTCCTAAAAATTTAACACCGGCGGGTCTTACAAGCAGCGATATTATTGTAAAAGCAGAAGGCTGGAACTGTTAATCTTTCTTAATTTTAATCCCCAGTATTTTTTCAAGTTCTGACAATTTTTCTTTATCTCTCATCATGAAAGGACATTTATCCTTTAAGATTATTTCAGGATTTTCCGCGAGAGCCTCCGCGTATTTCTCGCAGCCTGGATAACCGCATACACCGCAGTCCCTTTTGGGAACTATTTCAAGTATTTTTTCTACCTTTGCAGGTTTCTTTTTTTCTTTAGGAAGCAGGGTGGTTACAAGCACTATCAAAATACCGAGAAAAAGTGCAATTGCCGTGGATATTAATATAATTATTATGCTGTTTGTCATTTTTAAAAATATTTTTATAAAATAAAAAACAGGGATTTTCCAGGCTACAGTTGTTAATTTAGCTAAAATAAATATAAA
>CAZLME010000013.1:15259-17235 GCA_964560595.1 uncultured Actinomycetota bacterium | reverse complement strand
AATCAGCGGGGAAACCTTTATCTACGCGGTGACAGGGCTTGAGATAGTAAAACCGCAAGATGTATATATTCTTGAAGGCACTGATAAGAGGGAGCTTCTTCTTACTTCGTGCTACCCCGAGTATTCTGCCGCCGAAAGAATTATCTTGATATCGGAACTTATAAATATATATCCACTTGAAGCGGCGTCCGGCAAGAAGTAATAACCGGCATGGTGATTTGAACCGGGGAGATTAATGGTTAAATTAAAAAGTAAAATTATAATTTTAATAGTCTTTATTTCAATAGCAGCGCTACTTATTGGCTACAACATCTATTCTGTGGAGAGGCAGAAGATAGAGGCCAGGCTGGAGGAAGAAAGGGAAAAGCTTGAAAAGGAGATGCTGGAGGAACTAAAATCAAGAGAGACTATAGAGCTGGCAGAATATTACCAGAAATACGCTCCGATAAAAGCTGAATTTATAGGGAAAGCGGCCGAACTCTCAGCAGAGGCACAGGATATAATTATAAATACTACGCAGTTAAAAGAGCTTACCAGCGAGCGTCTGGATGCCGCAAAAGATTACAGGGGAAAACTCACCGCAATCGATACCCCCGAACCCCTGGAGACTTTTCTGGTCTGCGAGCTGGATTTTATTGAAAGCGATATTGAAACTATAGGAATGGTGCTTTCCTACTATGGAAGCGAGAGCTATTCTACTTACGATGACAGTGAATTGAAGGAGCTTTACAGGAAAACTGATTCATTGCTTCTTAAAGCCGGAGAAGAACTCCACAGGGTATACAGCCAATATGAGCTGGGGTACCTGCTGGAATAATTTTCCTTTGAATCCGGAGTAACATAGAACTTCTTTTTAATCAAATTAAGCCGCTATTTTTATCCATATGTTAATATCTGCAGGAAGGATACTGCTATTTGAATTTAACCGGTTTTAATCTTATATTAAATTAATTATAATATTATTATCTATATTTATATAATTACATTTTAATATATATAAATATTGACATTAATGTTACAATATATTAATATTATGCTACATTTATTAATTAAAGTTTTTTTGATAATTTAGTTTTGCTACTGTTGATAGCGGCGATGATCTGCATTCTATTATTTGGGCACTTTAGAATGCAGGGAGCCAGTAGTGCAACCGGCTAGAAATAGCCGGTTGTTGTTTTTCCAGAGGGAAAAGCAAGAATTTTTTAAAATAAAAAATTAGATTGAATTTAATAAAATAAAAAATGGGAAAAAAGAGTTATTTAAAAAAGAAAATAATGACAAAATTAGCGGTTTTTTTTACCGTTATTATGATAGTTTTCTGGTCGATTCCCTGCAATCTTGTTTTTGGAGATGTGCAGGAAAGTCCGGAATTAACGGAAACGGAAGATAGTGAGAAGCCGGAGACTGATGATACAACGGCAGAAGAATCTGATGATGAAACTAAAGAAGAATCTGCTGATGAAACTACGGAAGAGACTACTGATGAAGTTACAGAAGAAGAAGCAACTGAATCAGAAACATCAACCGGAGAAACGGAAGAAACAGCAGATGATACAGTGGATAATGAAATAACTATACCTTCTGATACAACTCCGCCGGTAATTACCCTTATCGGGAAAAGTCTGGTAATAGTAAAACTCGGTTCTGCATACGAGGATGCAGGTGCGACTGCAGATGATGATGTTGACGGCGATATTAGCGGCTCAATAAAAGTTGCAGGCACAGTTGATGTAGCTGTTCCAGGCTCCTATAAGGTAACTTACAATGTTAGCGATGCTGCCGGAAATACTGCAGCTGAAGTTACAAGAATTGTAAATGTAGCCGGCAAGCCTACAGTCGCTACAGATAAAGATGATTATTCACCTGGAGAAACAGTTATAGTCACAGGCAGCGGATGGCTGCCGGGTGAAATAGTAAAATTGGATTTTGTCATATTATCTTTGCAGCTGGCTATAACCTGTTATGCAACTGCTGAT
>CAZLME010000013.1:0-15249 GCA_964560595.1 uncultured Actinomycetota bacterium | reverse complement strand
TTAATAATGAGTATATGATTTTTGAGCATCATTTAGGTCGAACGATAGTACTTACTGCAACAGGCCAGACGACCGGTTTAAGTGCCGTGACTATCTTTACCGATAGTCCAAAGATCGGCTCGGTTACGGTAGGAGCTCAGTCTCCAAATACAGTTTATCCTACTGCTAATGCTACTTATGCTATCACCATATACCGCGGGAGCGGAGATGGTTCCAGTGGAGAATTTTATGCGGATTTATCTGTAACAACTCCGCTGCCTCCTGGATGTACAGCTACATTTGGTAGTAGCCATATTCGTTTTCGGTCATCAAATACTTCCAGGGGTACAACTCTTACTATTAGAACCACCAGCGGCAGCACACCAATAGGAAGTGACTCTTTTACTGTAAAAGCCGAAGTTTCAGGCACCCCGGCTGATTTTGCAACATGCGATGGAGCATTAACTGTGGGTGGGATTGGCTCAGTTACGGCGGGTTCTCAAACACCAAATCCGGTTTATGCTTCTAACAGTACCACATATGCTGTTACCGTAAACCGTGGCGGCGGTACCGGACCGTTTTCTGCAGATTTGTCTATAACAACTTCTCTGCCTTCCGGGTGTACATATAACTTTAGTCCGTCTACAGTTTCATTTTCATCCGGAGATGCTTCAGAAACTTCGACCCTTACTGTCAGTACATCCAGTTCTACACCTGCAGGGAGTACCTCCTTTAATATAAGGGCTACAAATTCAGTTAATCCTAATGATTATAAAAACCGCAGCAGAACGTTGGTTGTAGCGAGTTACACAGAAACCCCACAGATTGGCTCGGTTACAGTAGGAAGTCAATCGCCAAATACAGTTTATCCTACTGCCAATGCTAGTTATACTATTACCATAACCCGTGGGACTGGAAAAGGTAGTTTTTATGCAGATTTATCTGTGATAACATCGCTGCCTGACGGTTGTACGGCTAGCTTTAGCAGTAATCATATTTATTTTTCATCAACAAGAACTTCCAGAACTTCAACTCTTTATATTGGTACTACCAGCGGCAGTACACCCATAGGGAGCACATCCTTTACTATAAAAGCTGAAAATTCAGCTTATTCCGGTGACTATGCAACATGCGATGGAGCATTAACTGTGGGTGGGATTGGCTCAGTTACGGCGGGGAGTCAAACACCAAATCCGGTTTATGCTTCCAATAGTGCAACATATACCGTTACCGTAAACCGTGGCGGCGGTACCGGACCGTTTTCTGCAGATTTGTCTATAACAACTTCTCTGCCTTCCGGGTGTACATATAACTTTAGTCCGTCTACAGTTTCATTTTCATCCGGAGATGCTTCAGAAACTTCGACCCTTACTGTCAGTACATCCAGTTCTACACCTGCAGGGAGTACCTCCTTTAATATAAGGGCTACAAATTCAGTTAATCCTAATGATTATAAAAACCGCAGCAGAACGTTGAGAGTGGCAACTGATACGACACTTCCTACAGTTACTCTAACAGCATATTCGCCGGATCCGACCAGTGATAATACCCCCACTTACAGCGGTTCGGCATCGGATACGCGTACAAATATTGTTGATATAGAATACTGTGTAGATAGCGGTTCATGGACCGATGTAGATGCATTCACACCGAGTAAGAATGTAAGCTTTAGCTTTACAACTTCCACTTTATCGGATGGGACACATACAATATATACCAGAGCTTACGATGCTGCAGGTAATGTGTCGGCAACAGTTTCAGATACCCTGAATGTTAATGCAGGTATACCTCCTGTTATTACGGGCCAGCCTTCGAGTGCCACAAAAACTGTTGGTGAATCAGTTACATTTACTGTGGAGGCAAGCGGAACTGCTCCGCTTAATTATCAGTGGCGAAAAAACAGTATTAGTATTCCTGGTGCCACAAGTTCCAGTTATACAATTCCGTCTGTTACTACAGGTGATGCAGGCTCGTATGATGTAATTGTAAGCAACGCATATGGTTCTGAAACTTCAAATACAGTTATATTAAATGTTAATAAAGATACACCGACTATTATATGGAGTAATCCTGATGATATTGTTTATGGGGCAGCTTTAGGTGTAACTCAGTTAAATGCAACTGCTTCTGTGCCGGGCAGCTTTGTTTACACCCCGGCTGCAGGTACAATATTAAATGAAGGTTCCGGGCAAGACCTAAGAGCAGACTTTACTCCAAGTGATACGGACAATTACAATAATGCTACAAAGACAGTCCAAATTAATGTTACGCCAATGTCTATTACAGTTACAGCAGACTCTAAGACTAAAACTTATGGGGAAGATGATCCAGAACTTACATACAGTATCACATCAGGCTCACTTGCATTTAGTGATGAATTTACAGGAGAGCTTACTAGAGATGCTGGAGAGGATGTTGGAACTTATACAATCAATCAGGGTACTCTCGCCTTGGATAGTAACTACGTACTCACTTATATCGGAGCGGATCTTTCCATTACAGAGAGAGCCATTACAGTTACAGCAGACTCTAAGACTAAAACTTATGGTGAAGCTGATCCAGAGCTTACATACAATATCACATCAGGCTCTCTTGCATTTAGCGATGAATTTACAGGAGAGCTTAGCCGGGATGCAGGGGAAGATGCTGGAATATATCAAATAACCCAAGGTACCCTTGCTCTGGACAGTAACTACGTACTTACCTATGTCGAAGCAGACCTTATAATCACTCCAGCAACTCTTACGGTAACTGCTGATGATAAGGCAAAAGTATACGGTAAGCCTATTCCTGTATTTACAGTAAGTTACTCCGGTTTTACAGCGGGTGATGATGAATCGGACCTGGGTGGTACACTTGCCATTGTAACTACTGCAAAAGATAAAAGCCCTGTTGGGACTTATCCAATAATACCATCCGGGCTTTCTTCGGATAACTACAATATTATATTTATGGATGGGACTTTAACTGTTACTGCTGCCGCTAAGACTGTAACAACTGGAGATGTTCCTGATAAAAAGTTTGACGGAAATATTATTGCTGCTAGTAATGAAACACAAGATATAACCGATGTACCAATTTCTGTCATGGCGGGTAATGATTCCGGTGAAAATTTTGACAACTATTCTACTGCAGGTAATGATAAATTGTCTGATTCGGAAACAACTGCAGCAATGGAAGATAAAGCAGAAGAACCCGGACCCACTATTAAAATAGCTGGAATAACAAATTCCGGGAATTTAAAAGTATCCGCACTTATTATTTTTATTTTTGTATCTTTCATAGCAGGAATTTTTATTTTGGCTTTAGGTTTAATAGTAGTTTATATATATGTATTAAAAATAAGGAAACTTAAGGAGTTGAATAGCGGTCTGGTTCAGGATGATTCAATAGAAAGTTAAAATCAATCAGTGCCACAGGGATAAAAAATATTCTTTTAGCAGTTTATTTCTTACTTTACTACTTATTTACTTATTTACTTGCCTTTATACCGCACATATCTTAAATCAGAAATAATTTTTCAGGTTAGAAATAATTTTTCAAAAATAGTATTATTATTGCAAATATTGAAAGCTTTAGAATTTTATGAAAAATAAACTTAAATTAGAAGAACTTCTTGATATTGATGTTGAGAAAGTAAAAGAGCCTCAAGATATAATAAATGCTCTCCGCGACGAGATAGCAAAACACAATTATTACTACTATATTAAGGACAGTCCAATAATAAGCGATGCGCAGTATGACAGACTTATGCGGAACCTTGAGGCGCTGGAGAAGAAACACCCCGGACTTGTTACAGAAGATTCTCCCACACAGAGGATCGGGGCTCCCCTTGAAGGGGGTTTTTCCACTGTAGAGCACGGCGAAAGAATGTTGAGCCTGCAGGACGCATTCAGCTATGAGGAGCTAGAAGATTTTCTTACCCGCGTGTACAAGGACCTCGGAAAAAGCGAGAGTGGTGAGGATGAGGTGGAATTTGTATGCGAGCTCAAGATAGACGGCTCGGCAGTTTCCCTTATATATGAAGACGGGAAGTTTGTGAGGGGCGCCACAAGGGGAGACGGCATCATTGGGGAAGATATAACGTCTAACTTAAAAACAATTCGTGCGATACCTTTAAGGCTTTTTACAAAGAGCGGGATTAAAATTCCATCCCGGCTGGAAGTAAGGGGAGAGGTATATCTTGCAAAGGATGAATTTAAAAGAATTAATACCGAAAGGGAGAATGAAGGACTGCCGCCTTTTGCCAACCCCAGAAACGCAGCGGCAGGCTCGCTCCGGCAGATAGACCCTGCAAATACGGCCAGAAGAAGGCTGAATATATTTGTATACGGGGCGGTCAACCCTGGCGAACTTGGTATTTCCAGCCATTTTGAAATGTTAAAATACCTGACCGGAGTGGGGCTGAAGGTAAATCCGAATATAAAAAAGGCAGCAGGTTTTGACCGGATCAAGGATTACCTTGAGTACTGGAGGGATAAGCGTAAGAGCCTGCCGTATGAGACAGATGGCGTTGTTATTAAAGTGGACAGTTTTTCCTTTCAGCAGAAGCTGGGGCAGACTTCCAGGAATCCAAGGTGGGCAATCGCATATAAATTCCCCCCCGAGCAGGAAGTTACAAAAATCCTTGATATAAATGTAAGTGTCGGAAGAACAGGGGCGCTGACTCCCGTAGCGGTTCTTAAGCCCGTGAAAGTGGCGGGTTCCACCATCTCCCATGCCACCCTGCACAATGAAGATGAAATAAAAAGGAAAGGCGTTATGAAAGGCGACTGGGTGGTAATCCAGAAGGCGGGGGATGTCATACCTGAAATTGTAAAGGTCATAGAGGAAAGAAGGGACGGAACCCAGGAGGAATTTAAAATGCCCGCCAGATGCCCGGTCTGCGGTTCGGAGGTTGTAAAACCGGAAGGAGAAGTAGCGCTACGGTGCACTTCAATTGCATGCCCCGCCCAGCAGTATGAAAGGATTGTCCACTTTGCTTCAAAGGGAGCCATGGATATAGATGGGCTGGGCCCGGCTATTGTTGAGAAACTTCTTGCAAAAAAGCTAATCAGCGACCCCGCGGATATTTATTATCTAAAATATGATGACATATTCTCGCTTGAGAATTTTAAAGAAAAATCAACCCGGAACCTCATAGAAGCAATAGAGGAAAGCAAGACTAAGCCGCTTTCCCGCCTTCTTTTTGCCCTCGGAGTAAGATATGTTGGCTCTCACACAGCCGAAGTGCTTTCAAAGGAATTTTCTGGCCTTGACAGCCTGATGAAGGCAGATTACGGAGAGATTGAAAAGATAAGGGAAATAGGGCCTAAAATAGCGGAGAGTATAGTGACTTTTTTCAGGCAGGAGCAGAATCTAAAAGTGATAGAAAAGCTAAGGGAAGCAGGGGTAAAATTCGGCTCAAAGTTAAAGAGTATAGTCGAAAAGAAAGATTTAACCGGAAAGACATTTGTCCTTACCGGAAAGCTCAACGGTTTTTCAAGAGATGAGGCGGCCGGAATCATAGAAGGCTTCGGTGGAAGGGTGACCTCAAGTGTCAGCAGGAGCACCGATGCGGTTATTGCAGGCGAGAGCCCGGGGAGCAAGATCGATGATGCCCGTAAATACGGAATCAGGATTATAACAGAAGAAGAATTCAGGAAAATGATAAAGGAATAATCTCTTAATATATGACAGAAGAAGATTTAAAAGAAAAAAATTACAGCGGGAGAAGAAATTATGTCCCTGATATAAAATGGAACGCTATTGATGCTGCGATTGCCCTTGCTTTTCTGGCGGTAGTCCTCGTTGCAGTTTATTTCGGGTCGGCTAAACTGATTGAAGTTTACGGGGGCGAGAGGTTTTTTAATTCTTCAAATATAAGCAATATTAGCTTTAGTATACTTTACGGGATTCAGGTACTGCTTATGCTTGGGGTGGTGTGGTTTTTTGCTATTTTCCGGAGAAAATCCGGCTTAAGAGATCTGGGTCTGAGGTATTACAGTATATGGAAGACTGTCTGGTATTCATTTATCTCCCTTCTTTTTATCCTTCTTATAAGTCTTGCATATGTTTATTTGATGAATTCACTGTTTGGAATAGAGGCGCCTTCCAGCAAAATCGATACGCTTGTGAGAAACAGAAGCATATCCGGCAATATCCTGCTGGTAGTGACGGTGGTAATTGCCCCTTTAAGCGAAGAGATCTTTTTCAGGGGTTTTCTGTATTCCGCATTTAAGAAGAGCTGGGGAATCAATGCAGCGCTTTTTTTATCCTCTTTTTTATTTGCGCTGGTTCATCTGGAGCTTTACAGCTTCATACCTCTTATGATTATTGGGTGGCTGCTTGCGTATCTTTTTGAAAAGACAAAGTCACTCATGACTCCGATTTTTTTGCATGGTATCTACAATCTGATACTAATACTTATCCTTCTCGGAGAGCTGGAAATTATAAAGTTGTATTAATAGGATAAAATATTTGTTAAAATATTATACTTAAATCTCTGTATTATTGTTATTGATTTTGTTTGTGCAGTGTGTATAGAGACGGATTTAAATCAGAGTAATTTTAAAAAGATACCGATACAGGTATAGTTTAAAAAGGGATTAGCACAAGAGTGGTTTGAGAAGAGATTTATACGGGAATTATTTTTTAAAAAATATTAACAGCGTTAATTTAAAAAAGGCAGTTTATGGAAAGAATTTCTAAAGATGATGTTGAGTATGTGGCAAAGCTTGCAGAGCTTGAGTTTGAAGAAAAAGACACGGAGAAATTCACCTCTCAGCTGGATAAAATCCTTGATTATGTTGCAGAAATAAGCAGCGTTGATACCGGAGACGTGGCGCCGACGTCGCATGTACTGGATATAAAGAATGCTTTCAGGGATGACGAGCCAAAAGAATCATTGACCCAGGAAGCTGCGCTTAAAAATGCTCCCGATGAAGCGGACAGCGGCTTTAAAGTGCCAAAGATAGACTAAAATAAGGAGAAATGGGTGGAAACTTATTACCTTAAGGCCCACGAGTTAAAAGAAAAGCTTATAAAGAAAGAAATAACATGTACCGAAATAACGGGGGATATTTTCTCGCGTATTGAAGAGGTTGAGGAAAGATTAAATTCCTTTATAAGGCTTGAGAAGGAAAGGGCTTTATCCCGCGCAGAGGAGGTTGATAGCCTCATAGCCGGAGGCGGCAGAGTTGACGATTTAACGGGCATACCCGTAGCCGTAAAGGATAATATCTGCACCATGGGTATAAAAACTACATGCGCTTCCAGGATACTTGAAAATTACATTCCCGCGTATAATGCATCAGTTATTGAGAGGCTTGAAAGCTGCAATTATATCCTTTTAGGCAAGGCGAACATGGATGAATTTGCAATGGGTTCATCCAGCGAGAATTCTTATTTCGGGCCCGTAAAGAATCCCTGGGATATAAGAAGGGTCCCGGGAGGTTCAAGCGGAGGGCCCGCAGCCAGCGTGGCTGCGGGGGAAGCGGTATGCGCGCTCGGGTCCGACACGGGAGGTTCCATCAGGCAGCCGGCGTCTCTTTGCGGTGTTGTGGGATTTAAACCCACTTATGGCATGGTGTCAAGATACGGCCTTGTTGCATTTGCATCTTCTCTTGACCAGATAGGTCCCTTTACAAGGGATGTAGAGGACTGCGCGTCCATGCTTAATGTAATCTGCGGGTATGATGAAAATGATTCAACATCACTGAACACTAAAGTTCCGGATTATAAAAGTTTTTTAGTGCCGGATATCAAGGGTTTAAAAATAGGGGTACCGAAAGAGCTCATGGTTGAGGGGGTTGACCCGGAAGTAAAAGAGAAAGTTTTTAATGTAATTAAACTTGCCGAAGATATGGGTGCGGAAGTTGAAGAAATCTCAATTCCAAACCTTGAACATGCGCTGAGCGTTTATTATATTATTGCTTCGTCCGAAGCAAGTTCCAACCTTTCCCGTTTTGACGGGGTAAGGTATGGTTACAGAAATGCCGATGCTGTGACTCTAAGGGAAATGTACAGGAAGACCAGGTCAGAAGGCTTTGGCGATGAGGTTAAAAGAAGAATAATCATAGGCACCTACTGCCTGTCGGCCGGTTACTATGATGCATATTACGAGAAGGCCCAGAGGGTAAGAACGCTTATAATAAATGATTTTAAGAAAGCTTTCAGTAAATTTGATGTCCTGCTTTCTCCCACATCACCTACCACTGCTTTTAAGATTGGCGAGAAAATAGAGGACCCTCTGACCATGTATCTTTCGGATATATGCACTTTACCGGTAAATATTGCTGGGCTTCCTGCAGTTTCAATTCCTGCAGGGCTCTCCGGCGATAAGCTTCCCATAGGTATTCAGATAATTGGAAATATATTAAGAGAGGACAATGTTTTAAGAGCGGCCTGCAGCCTGGAAAAGGCAATAGGTTTTACCGGAAAGCCGGAACTGTAGGGCTTGAAGCAAAAGCACAGGAAAAATTATGGAAAAAGAAAATAAGTACGAATCTAAATATGAACCGGTTATAGGACTCGAGACCCATGTCGAGCTCTCCACTGCCACAAAGATGTTCTGCGGGTGCAGGCTTTCCTTTGGAGAAGGAAAGAATGAATTTACCTGTCCGGTATGCCTGGGGCACCCGGGGTCACTGCCCGTTACCAACAGTAAAGCAGTTGAATATGCCGTAAAAATTGCCCTTGCATTAAACTGCAGAATTAATGAATATACAATTTTCCACAGAAAAAATTATTTTTATCCCGATATGGCCAAAAACTACCAGATTTCGCAGTATAATATACCGCTGAGTTCTGCGGGGTATCTTGATATTGATATGGGGGATTATACAAGGAGAGTCGGTATAACAAGGGTGCACATGGAGGAAGATACCGGAAAACTTCTTCATACCGGGACAACTGGCAGGATAAGTGAATCGGAAACCAGCATAGTTGATTTTAACCGGTCGGGGACCCCTTTGATAGAGATTGTGACTGAACCGGATATAAGATCGCCCGAAGAAGCAAGAGAATATATGATAACTTTGAGAAATTTAATCCTATTTCTGGATGTCAGCAACTGCAGTATGGAGGAGGGCAGCCTACGCTGCGACGGTAATGTTTCGGTAAGAAAAAAAGGAGACAGTAAAATCGGGACAAAAACAGAAATCAAGAATTTAAACTCCTTTAAGTTCCTGCAGAAAGGGCTGGAATACGAGGTAAAAAGGCAGATTAAAGTCCTTGAATCTGGAGATAAGGTAATTCAGCAGACAAGGCATTATGACAGCAGGACCGGGACCACTAAGGCCATGCGGTCAAAAGAAGAGGCTCACGACTACAGGTATTTTCCTGAGCCGGACCTGGTTCCGATATGCCTGGAAGATGAGATGGTAGAACGTATAAGAAAAACAATCCCGGAACTGCCTTCCGCAAAGATAAAAAGATTTGAAGAAAAGTACGGGCTGCCCGCGGGAGACTGCAGTTTCCTGGCCAATAACAGGGAACTGGCTGATTATTTTGAGGAGTGCTGCGGCCATTATGATAATCCAAAAAACATTGCAAACTGGATAATGGGTGATTTCAGCGCCCTGCTGAATAAGGAAAAGATAACTATAAAAGAAAGCAGGTTAGCTCCTGGCAATCTGTGCAGAATGCTTGAGATGATAGATAGAGGTAAAATCAGCTCTAAAATGGCAAAATCAGTATTTGAAGAAATGTTTACAACCGGAAAAGATCCGGAAAAGATTATCGCGGACAGGGGCCTTGAGCAAATAAGCGATGAAAACATGCTGGAAGATGTCATTGCTGAAGTAATAAGTGAAAATCCCGGGCCGGTGGAGCAGTTTAAGCAGGGAAAAGAAAAAGCAATGAGTTTTTTAATTGGAAAGGTAATGGCAAAAACAAAAGGGAAGGCAAATCCCCGGCTGGCAAACGAGATTATGAGAAAAAAAATAATTTGATTATATATTGCGCGGGCCGGGGTGGCTTAATTATAATATAGTTATAATATAATAATTATAAATAATAAGGATTTATTTATTAATAGAAAGGGAAAAAAATGATAAAAAAAATAGGTGTTCTGACCGGTGGGGGAGATTCTCCGGCAATAAATGCTGCCACGAAGGCTATTTTTCTAAAGGCTTCACAGTACGGATATAAAGTAATGGGGATAAAAAATGGATGGGAAGGCATGATAAAAGGAAATATGGAAGAACTGACCAGGGAAGCAGTTTCGGGAATATTAGCCGAGGGTGGTACCATACTCGGAACATCCAGGACCAATCCTTTCAAAATAGAAAACGGTGTTGAAAAGGTCAAAGAGAATATAGCCAAATTTGAACTTGACGCGATAATAACCATGGGCGGAGACGATACTAACGGAGTCATAACACGGTTGACCCAGTACGGAGTAAAGGGAGTGGGGATACCCCAGACTATTGACAATGACATCGCTCATTCAGAATATTCCATAGGTTACGCGTCTGCGCTGGAAGTTGTAACCGACTGCATTGACAAGCTCCATACCACGGCATTCTCACACCACAGAATAATGATTGTGGAAGTCATGGGAAGAGATTCGGGCTGCCTTGCCTTAAACGGAGGGATTGCAGGAGGGGCCGATGTTATTTTAATCCCCGAAGTGCCTTTTGACTATAACGATATTATAAACGTCATAGAGGCGAGAAAGGAAAGAGGCCAGGATTTCTGCATAATCGTGGTAGCGGAAGGAGCAAAGCCTATTGAAGTGGAAGAACAGGTATCTACTTCAGGCGAGATTGACAGTTTCGGCCATGTAAGGCTTGGCGGAGTCAGCAATGTTATTGCAAAGGAGATTGAAAGAAGAACTGGTTACAGTACGCGTGTGACGATACTGGGGCATCTTCAGAGAGGCGGAAGAGCTACTGCTTTTGACAGGATAGTTGGCATAAGACTGGGAGTAAAGGCAGTGGAGCTTATCCATGAGGGCAAATTAGGAGAGATGGCCGTTATAGAAAATGGGGCGGTAACTTCGGTTCCTCTGGAAAAAGCAATAAAGGAAGAAAAACCGCTGGATATGGAGCTTTTTGAAATATCCAAACTTTTGCATTAAGGGAATAGCCGTGGTATTTACGGGATATAAAGTGAAAAAGTAAACGGCATTAAAATAAATCATATAGCAATTATATGAGGTAGATTCCCTTATACACCACAGGTGCGGATGGTATGCAGGGATAGTTGTCCTTATAAGGAATAATCACTATAAATCAAACAAGTATATTTTTTAGGGTGAACCATGGATTTAATAGAAGCAGCGAAACAGGGTAACATAGTTGCAGTATGGGATGCCATAGAAAAAGGCGCCGATGTTAATTCCAGAGAAAAAACCGGTATTGGCTGGACCGCGTTGATGCATGCTTCGACGAATGGCTATGCGGGGATAGTAAAGCTTCTCATAAGAGAAGGTGCTGATATTAGCGCTGAAGATAACAGCGGCTGGACCGCGTTAATGTATGCTTCAGTGAGCGGACAGACGGAAATAGTAAAGCTACTCATAGAAAAAAGCACCGATGCCAATGCCAGGGGTATCGCCATAAATACTGCGTTTATACCTGCTTTAACAGTCGGACAGACAGAAATAGTAAAGCTGTTAATAGAAGAAGGCGCCGATATTAACGCTAAAGATAACGAATATGGTAAAACCGTATTGATCACTGCTTCGGCGGTTGGACACACTGAAATAGTACGTCTGCTCATAGAAAAAGGCGCTGATATCAACACCGGAGATAAACTGGGACATACCGCGTTGATGGCTGCTTCGATAAATGGATATACGGAAATAGTGAAGCTTCTAATAGAAAAAGGCGCCGATGTTAAAGCCAGAGACAACCTTGGCTATACCGCGTTGACTCATGCTTCGATTAGCGGGTATACGGAAATAGCAAGTATATTAAAAGCAGCCGGGGCGCTGTAAATAAGATTGTTTTCCGGCATAAATATTTATTAAAAATCGTAAAGAGAAATAAATAAAAAGCCAGAAAAAATTTAAAAAGATTGGCCCGGGCAGAGGAACAAAATACACGATAATATTGGATGCAGAAGTTTATTACCGGTATTGGCCATTCCAGGGAGCCGGATTTATCCACTGCGGTACTTAGCAAGTTCTCTATAGTAGTTTTCATAGTTACCAGTCATTATAAGATTTAAAACATCATCTTCTAATTCATGGGCCAATAAAAATTTTTTTAAAAATTCTTGACAGATAGAATATTACTTGTATAATTTGTATGAAATGTATAACTTGTAAGAAAGGTATGAATATTATGGAAATACATGGAGGAAACGGCAAGCATATATTTGGAACAGTAAAAGTGGGAGAAAAGGGCCAGATCGTGATTCCGAAAGAGGCAAGGGATATATTTGATATTAAACCCGGGGATACACTGCTGGTTGTAGGGGATGAGAAAAAGGGTATTGCGATGGCAAAGGCAGGCATTATGAAAGAAATTGCTATGAAAATCTTAGAGGGAATTGGAGAAGCAAAGAAAAGAACAGGCAAGCCCCACAAGTAATTGCCTGAGGTGTTAAAAAATTTATTTATATCACAGGAGGATGTGAAATGGTGAAAGCAAGAGTAAAGGAAACCGATGAGGGAATTCAGGACGAGATGGATGTCCGGATGTTTGATGAGGCTAAAAGAATGATGAGGGATAGAGGTTGGCTGGAAACAAACGAAGTTTTAAAAGCAGGAATAGATAAAGGTGTGGTTCTTGAGGTAGGCTCCGGTCCCGATTATCTGGGACTTGAATGGTTAAAAAAGACAGAAAGAACAAGATTGATAGGGCTGGAGATCAGTTCAAATATGATTAAAATTGCGGGAAAAAATGCCGGTGAATATGGATTAGAGTCAAGAGTAAATTATATTATTGGCGATGCCCATAAATTGCCTTTTGGAGACAATGAATTTGATGGGGTGTTTAGCTGTGAATCCTTACATGAATGGGAAGAACCCGGACTGGTATTTAATGAGATATACAGGGTTTTAAAACCTGGAGGGAAGTTTTTTGTGAGTGATTTACGGAGAGATATGAATCCTCTAATAAAATACATTATGAAAATACTTGCGAAATCCAGAGATATGAAGGAAGGACTTTTTTCTTCAATAAATGCTGCGTACACTAAAGAGGAGATAGAGGATATTTTGACGAAGACAGATGTTAAGAATTACAAAATTTATAAAAATATAATGGGCCTTTGTATAATATGCTAAAAGTGATAAATGAAATATAAAAGAATAAAGGGAATGTAATGGAAAGATTAGAGTCAGATTTAAATTACGGGGTTATGTGTTTTTGGTACAAAATACGGGATTTATTCAGTTCTCCCATGAATATGCTGAAAGAGGCGGATATAAAGCCGGGATTTAAAGTGCTTGATTTCGGATGCGGCCCGGGAAGTTACTCGATTGCCGCTTCTAAAATAACTGGGGATAAAGGCAGGGTTCATGCACTTGATATTCATCCAATGGCTATAGAGAGAGTGAAGTCCAGAGTAAAAAAGGATAAAATGAATAATCTGGAATTTATTCAATCAGGTGAAAAGACCGGCCTGGATGACAGCAGCATGGATGTTATTTTGCTGTATGATGTATATCATGATCTGGATAACAAATCCCGGGTATTAAGGGAACTGTACCGGGTTCTGAAACCGGAAGGTATCTTATCTTTCAGCGATCATCACATGAAAAGAGAAGAGATATTACCGGAGCTTACAGGAAAAGGTTTATTCAGGTTGAAGGAAGAGGGCAGGAAAACATACAGCCTGATAAAAGTAATAAATTAAAAAGTTGTAATTTTGATGTTCTATTTTTGGATGATTTTGTGCGGATTTGGGGCAGGCGGCATATCAGCTAAAAGTTAAAGCTGGCCCATTAAAGTTATTTGTTATTAAAGTATGCGATTTTGACAAGTAATTTAATAATTGCTAAATTATAATAGATAGTTTGGGTGACAACCGGCTTTTTTATGGATGCCCCAGATTGCGAAATTTCGAACCAATTTTTAAATGAACTAATTAATCTAAAAAGAATTAGTTAAGTTTCATCGTATTTATTATTTTAACTAAATCTTTTCTATCAATAATACGCAATACAATAAGCTTTATATCTGATAAAAAATAAATTATTCTAAATTCGCCAACTCTTAACCGGTAAATATTCTTGTCTACTCCCTTTAATTTTTTAATATCTCTTTTGAAATCTAACGGAGGTCTTGAAAGTGATGTCAGTTCAGTTATTATTTTTCCCCTTATCTTTTTATCTAATTTTTCGATATCTTTAAAGGAAGCATTTGTAAATATTATCTTGTATATTGTGCTTCCCATATTATTTCAGTCTTTTTAATACTTTATCCAAGTCAATTCCTCCGCTTCTTATATAATCATCATAAGAATTAAGTATCGATTCCCTTATTAGCGGGTGATTTTCAATCACAAAGTCTTCGATTTCTTCT
Source organism: uncultured Actinomycetota bacterium (assembly GCA_964560595.1). Lineage (GTDB taxonomy): Bacteria > Actinomycetota > Humimicrobiia > Humimicrobiales > Humimicrobiaceae > JAQVEM01. Next base: position 811 of record CAZLME010000013.1, on the reverse strand, counting down.
TCTCTGAATTTCTTGATATAGGCTACTGCTTTGCCATGTGAAGTGATAATTACATATCCCGTTTCATTGACTTCTCTTAAAACTTCCGAAGTTTTATTGTGTAATTCAGCTATATTTCTCATTTTCATAGATTCACCTATCCTATATATAATATTGCTATAATTATAGCAATATTGATATTAAAATCAATGTATTTTATATAGGAGCATTCAATCCTTTTATCCAGTTAAAGATGTACAAATTTTAATTGAAATGAAAGCCTTATGTTGTTAGAACTGGTTTCCCCTTAATTGGCTTGTTGCCTGAGGCATCTTAATTGGTGAAGATCCAAAAAAATGGCTGGCCATAGCGAACGAAGTTAGAACCAGGATATTGGTTCAGATAAAGATATTTTTATACCTGAATTGAGTTCTTAGTTTGAAAGTATGATTAAATCCCAGCAAATAAAATCAACCCTTATATACATTTAAAACTGACATTTTGTTTGGATCAGTTTTTGGGGGGAAGGTCAATTTATAATAAATATACTGCCTACTATTTGATTGAAAGTGTTTTCTCTCATTGGACTAAAAAAATTATTGATTACCCAGACCACTATGCCTATTATGGTTAAAGCAAGTACAACATCTGCTTTATCTTCTTCAATGGTTTCCTTTGGTATATGTTATCCTAAATAAAAGCTAAAGTGGGCTTTATTAATATTCGGTACATTTTTTTAAATAAGCCATGATATCATTTAAATTAGCGATAGCCAGGGCTACTACTGAATCGGCAGCGCCATAATAAACTAAAAGTTCATTTGTTTTTTCAT
>CAZLME010000012.1:0-17764 GCA_964560595.1 uncultured Actinomycetota bacterium | reverse complement strand
CACGGACCCATCAAGGATAGCAGCTGGTATTGTTACGGGAATCGGCTTTATAGGGGCCGGCGTTATTTTCAGGCAGGGGCTCCTTATAAAGGGGGTAACTACTGCTGCAAGCATATGGGTTGTTGCTTCAATAGGCATGGCTCTCGGTATTAAAATGTATTACCTTGCCATAGCAGTAACCATCCTCGGCTTTATAACTTTGAGTATTTTAAAGCTTGTAGAAGATAAAATACTAAGATTGCCAAATTATATAGTAAAGATAACTACTTCAGAAAATTTCACGGACCTGGATAAAATAATTGAACTGCTTGAAAAAATGTCTGTGAATATAAAAAGTAAAAAATATAAATTTGATAGCGAAAATAATAAGAGAATATTAAGTATAAACTTACACAGTAAGGATCCTGAATTTTCCACCAAAATAATTGATAAATTATCCGGATTCAAGGAAATTGAAGAAGTGGATATTGATTAGTATATGAAATTTATTGCAGACATAATGGTAGGAAAACTTGCTAAATATCTCAGAATGGCAGGCTGGGATGTGCTGTATATGAATGATGCCAGTGATGATGAAATAATAAAAATAGCCTGCAAAACCGGCAGGATTGTTTTAACCCGCGATTCATTAATGCTTACCAGAAGAGAATTTAAGAATGGTACCCTTAAATATTTACATATTAAAGATGAAAAACTAAAAAAACAGTTAGGACAGATTAAATCGGAACTTCATTTATCTTTAAAACCTGATCTTGTAAGATGTATCGAATGCAACCGGATACTTGTAAAAGTAGGAAAGGAAGAAATAAAAAACATGGTTCCCCCTTATGTATATAAGACTCAGGAAAATTTTCTCTACTGTAAAAATTGTGATAAATATTACTGGAGAGGGACTCACTACCATAATATAAAAAAAACATTTCTGGATATAGAATAGCGATGCAATAATATCATTTTTTAATATCTTAAAAGATAAGAGAAAGCCACAATGTGAAGGGATGGCTAAAAATTTAACAAAAAAAATATCTGATTTTTTTTACAGTATTCCAGAGGTGCTGTTTATAAATTTCTACAGACTTTTTACAAGGACAAGGATTTTCAATAAGAAAAGACTGGCCGGGAACAGATCTGCTATATTTGCAATAAATCATACCGCAGATGCTGACCCGATAATACTCCTTGCCGCAACCAAAAAGAGAATATGCTTTTTAGCCGAAAGTGAAAACTTTGGTAACTGGCTTACTAATTTTTTTATGAGAAAATTTGCAAACTGTATACCTTTATTTAAAACGCAGTTCTCGAAAAACGTTAAAAGCTTTAAGGAACTTTTTAATATCTCCGTTGATAACAATGTTTTTTTTGGAATATTTCCGGAAGGTGTGCTCAATAAAAAAAATGGTTTTAAAGAACTTAAAAAGGGAGCAGCCTATTTTAGTTATAAAACTGCTCTTCCCGTAATTCCCGTTTATATACATAACGTGAATAAAGGCCCCGAGAGCAAGAGATGGGTATGGACCAACAGAATTACCAGAGGGATAATCTCGCTTACTATGAATACCTTTAGAAAAATCAATATATTCATAGGGGAGCCAATTGACCCGGTTGCTAAAAATATAATAGATGAGTTCAAAGATCTTACCAGACCGGGAGCTTACAGGGAAATAATTGACAATATAAATAAAGCACTTGAAGAAGAATTTCTGGAACTGAAAAGCGAGGCTGATGACCTGTTTGGTACCGGAGGGGAAAAATTGCCGGTGGCTGATGCTTTAATACCGGAAGAAGAGCTGATAGATCCTGAACTCTCAGAAGAAGAAAACTAATCTTCTAATAATTCTAAAGAAAAATTCTTCATAGTTAGCAGCTTTTACACCATAAGTATTTTTTATAAATCCCCATAATACCGGTTTTTCTTGAGTTCTGTAAGTTCTGTATGCAGCTGTTCCCATTCATGCATTTTAGCATCAAGTTCCTTTTTTTGATTTGCATATCTTAAAAATAATGAGTTGTCTCCGGAACCTTCATGCGGAACTATTGGAGACTCAAACTTGCCCGTTAATTCCTCCAATTCATTTTCGAGTTGTTCAATCGTATTTTCACACTCGGTAATTCTTTTGGTTATTTTACGAAAGCATTTGTAAAATTCTTTCTTTTCAAGATAAATATCTTTTCCGGCGCTAACAGGCTGCCCGTCAATCTTACGGCTGATTTCTTTTTGTTTAATTTCAAGCTGGTGGAGAGATGCTATTTTTTTCTTTTCAAGAAAATCATTGGTATTCCCGGGATATTTTTTTATTTTATGATCCTTAAACTCATAGACACAGTTGATTAAGCCATCCAGGAACTCTCTATCATGTGAAACCAGTATCATTGTGCCTGTAAAATTCTTCAGGGCCTGTTTGAGAATATCTTTCGAGCGCATATCGAGATGGTTGGTAGGTTCATCAAGCACAAGGAAATTAAATGGTTCCAGCAGCAGTTTTATCAGTGCAAGCCTTGACCTCTCTCCACCGGATAAAACTTTCACTTTCTTATCAATATCTTCGCTTCCAAACAGGAAAGCCCCAAGAAGCGCTCTTATCTTAATCCCTGTATCAACAGCAGCAACTCTATCAATTGTATCAAGAACGGTTATCTCACCATCCAGCAATTCGTCCTGATTTTGTGCAAAATAACCAATTTTGACATTATGCCCTATTTTAAGGTTCCCTGCAAAATCCAGGTCGCCTACAAGGATCCGGGATAATGTAGTCTTACCTTCCCCGTTTTTACCGACAAACGCAATCCTTTCGCCTCTTCTTACAACCAGGTCTATGTTTTCAAGAACAGTTTTTTCACTATAGCTCTTTGACAGGTCTGTAGCATCAATGACTATATTGCCTGAACGGGGAGCGGCCGGAAACCTGATACGGATAGCTGCTTTATCATCTTCATCTACTTCAATAAGCCGGATCTTTTCAAGTTGTTTAATACGGGACTGCACCTGACGTGCCTTGGTGGCTTTATACCTGAAGCGCTCAATGAATCTACTGGTATCGGCAATTAATTTTTGCTGGTTTTTATAGGTAGCCAGTTGTACAAGCCTTTGTTCTTTCCTTAATACGGTATATTTTGAATAGGGGACCTTATAACCATAAATCCTGCCAAGCGAAATTTCAATAGTGCGGTTTGTGACATTGTCTAAAAGAGCTCTGTCATGGCTAATGATGACAACCGCTCCGTGATAATCTGTCAGGAACTGCTCAATCCATTGTATTGACTCAATATCAAGATGGTTTGTCGGCTCGTCAAGCAGCAATAAATCAGGGCACTGGAGAAGAATTTTTGCCAGTTCTATCCTCATTCTCCACCCGCCACTAAACTCCTTTGTCTGTCTTGGCAAATCTGTTGGCGCAAACCCCAGACCCAGCAATGTTTTCTCGATTTGTTCATTTATTTTTAATGAGCCCAGGATTTCAATCCTTTCATTCATACCGGATAACTTTTTAATAAGCTTAAGGTAATCACTGGAATGATAATCAGTTCTTTGCCCTATTTCATGATTTATCTCAATAATCTTTTTTTCGAGTTCAAGGATTTGCGAAAATGCAGTTTTTACTTCATTAAAAAGTGTTTTGCTGTCTACGTGGCTCATTTGCTGCGGAAGATACCCCATAGTCAGTTCAGTCATCTTTTCAACAGTACCTGTATCAGGTAACTGCAGGCCCAGGATGATTTTTAGTAGAGTCGTTTTACCGGCACCATTGTTCCCAACAAGCCCTATCCTATCTTTTGGGTTTATTTGAAATGAAATATCATTAAGCAATATACGGCCGCCAAAACTTAAGTTAATACGATTGATTGATATCATAATTTATTTTTAGTAGAGATAATGATTTTTTAGTATATTATTAATACATTACTATAGATAGATTGCAAATTCGCATTCTTCTGCCCCTGACACAACCGACTTCATAAGTTCAACCTTAACAGTCCTTCCAAGAATACCTTCCCAGTATTTTTCAACAAATCCTTTTGAGCAATGGCAATAGGTAAGTGAAACATTCCGGTCAGCCGGTAAACCTCTCAGTAAACTACAATAGCACCTCATGGGCCTGATATATGATTTTGGTGAATAAAATTGATATAAGACATTACCCTTTCTTTCAAGTCTTGTTCCTTTCATGGGACTTTTTTGTTCGCCTTCCAGAAAATCTTCTATGTTTTTATACTTATTACATCTTGCTTTCGCTTTTTCTATCATTCCTTTATTTACAATCGAACAATTATAACCACAGCTCTCCATTATTTGAAATCGTGTCTTCTTATCTGTTAATTTGTCTAATTTATCTATAGCTTCTTTAATCCATCCAGCTATTTTTTCTTTATCGGTTTCTGATAATATTTTTCCGCTGCCTTCCATTACCTTTTCCTTTATAGTTTTTCCGGCAAAACGCCCCACATTCCCCACTATTTCTCTTATCATATCAACGTCTCTTCTTCCCATATAAACCTCTTTCCTTATGTTTAATTTTTCGAGCCAGTTATGTAATCCTATTCTTCATTATGTTTTCGAATCTTGTGTTACTGATTGGATGATAACTTATAATTTCTCCGTTATAAATAATACAAAATGTTCCAAAAGCACAAGGAGTATTTTGGGCAGAATCAGAATCTTCTAAATCAATTAAATTGGCTTTAATTTTCAATTTTTTAGCAGTTTCTAAAATTTCGTCTACATTTTTCACTGAATATGGACACTGTGCCGAACGAATAATAGTCAACCCGCTAGTATATTTTCCTAATGGCATATTCTTAAATTTTAGATTTACCGATTTTTGATTGAATTTTAAAACTAATAATTCAAAGTCAGGCTTAGATTCATCAGCCAGTACAAAACCTTTTTTTATAAAAATATCCTTTTTTGCCATAAATGGACCTTCCCTTGTAACGACAGCGACACCCTGCATATTTGTATTTTTTGCATCTTTAATGCATTCGTCGATTAAATTTGAAGCATAACCCTTACTTTTGAACTCATTTTTAAACCCAACAAAAATACAATGAATAAACATATATCCTCGCGCATTAACCGGACGGTGCGCATATTTACCAGGTATATATTCAAGCATGCCCTGATAACCGCCTTTTTGTGAGAAAATTACTTTTATCCTCAACCCTTTTGGATAATATTCCTTAAACCAATCTATTTTTCTTCTTAACTCCAGATGTTTCTTTACATTCTTATAACCACAAACACCATAGTCAGCAATATTTTCCGGGGTAAGGTCTATGACTTCTATATCGTCTATATTATTTTGATCAGTTTTTGGTGTCATATCTTAAATTTAATTCTTTTTTTAGTATATTATTAAATCTCTATTAATAAGAGAGGGTTACATTCTACTTTTTTAAAAATAAAGGTTATTATAATATTTTTTTGTATTAAATCAGGCTTTAATCTTTTTTAACTTTAAAATCCAGCAATCTTCCTTCAGGTCCGGTGACATCAACTGTTACTTTATCCCCTTCTTTTATATCACCATTCAATAATTTCATTGCCAGTACATTCTGCACTTCATTCTGGATAACCCTCTTCAGCGGCCTTGCCCCATAAATAGGGTCAAATCCTTCCATTGCCAGAAGTTTTTTGGCTTTATCGGTTATTTCAAGGTCAAGTTTCTTCCCTTTTAAAGTTTCCTTTAATCTTTCAATCTGAATTTCAACAATATTTGTTATTTCATCAATACCCAGCCGGTGAAAAATAACTGTATCGTCAACCCTATTTAAGAATTCCGGCTTGAAATCAGCCTTCATTGCCTCTGTAATCCTTTTTTTCATTTCCTCTTCATCCTTATCGCCCAGTTCAGTTATCCACTGGCTGCCGATATTGGATGTCATGATAATAACCGTGTTTTTAAAATCAACTGTCCTTCCGTGTCCGTCGGTAAGCCTCCCGTCATCCATTATCTGAAGCAATATATTAAAAACATCGCTGTGAGCTTTCTCAATCTCGTCCAGGAGTATGACACTGTAAGGTTTCCTTCTCACGGCCTCCGTAAGATACCCTCCCTCTTCATATCCTACATAACCGGGGGGAGCGCCTATAAGCCTCGATACGGTATGTTTTTCCATATACTCTGACATATCTATTCTTATCATTGCCCTTTCATCATCGAATAAGAACTCGGCCAGGGCTTTTGAAAGCTCGGTTTTGCCCACGCCGGTGGGCCCCAGGAATATAAATGAACCAATGGGGCGGTTCGGGTCCTGCAACCCGGCTCTTGCTCTTCTTATGGCATTGGAAACAACAGATATTGCCTCATCCTGCCCCACAACCCGCATCTTTAGCCTATCTTCCATGTTAATGAGCTTTTCAATTTCAGCTTCCATCAGTCTTGTAACCGGAATGCCGGTCCATTTTGAAACTGTCTCTGCTATATCTTCCTCGTCTACTTCTTCTTTTAACATCTTCCGGTCTTTCTGCAGCTTTTCAAGTTTTTTATTTTCCTCTCCTAATTTTTTCTGAAGTTCCAGAAGTTTCCCGTATTTTAACTCTGCAGCTTTCTGTAAATCTGCATCCCTTTCTGCATGCTCGGCTTCTATCCTGGTTTTTTCTATCTCTTCCTTTAAACTTCTTATATTTTTTATTATTTCTTTTTCCTGCTCCCAGTGGACCTTCATTGAACTGCTCTTTTCTTTAAGACCAGCGAGCTCTTTCTTTATTTTTTCCATCCGTGCCAGAGAAGCCTTATCTTTTTCCTTTTTTAACGCCTGGACTTCGATTTCAAGCTGTTTTATTTTTCTTTCAACTTCATCAATTTCTGTTGGCATACTGTCAATCTCGATCCTCAGTTTTGAGGCACCCTCATCAATAAGGTCAATAGCTTTATCTGGTAAAAATCTGTCAGAAATATATCTGTCTGAGAGAACTGCTGCTGCAACAAGAGCAGAATCTTTTATTCTTACACCGTGGTGTACCTCATATTTTTCCCTTAATCCCCTTAATATGGATATAGTGTCTTCAACTGAAGGTTCGTTTATCTTAACAGGCTGAAATCTCCTCTCCAGAGCAGCATCTTTTTCAATATGCTTTCTGTATTCATCAAGAGTTGTTGCACCTATGGCATGCAGTTCGCCGCGTGCAAGCATTGGTTTTAGCATATTTGATGCGTCAACGGCTCCCTCTGCTGCTCCTGCTCCGACTACTGTATGAAGTTCGTCAAGGAATAATATTATATTCCCTTCCGCCTTAGATACTTCCTTAAGTACCGCTTTTAATCTGTCTTCAAATTCACCCCTGTATTTAGAACCTGCAACAAGAGAGCCCATATCCAGCGCTATTACTTTTTTATTTTTAAGTCCTTCGGGAACGTCTCCGGATACTATTCTATTGGCAAGGCCCTCAACAATAGCGGTCTTTCCTACTCCCGGGTCCCCGATAAGAACCGGATTATTTTTTGTTCTCCTTGAAAGTACCTGGATCACCCTCCTGATTTCATCATCTCTCCCTATTACCGGATCAAGTTTACCTCTCTTTGCCAGGTCAGTAATATCTTTTCCATATCTTTCAAGCGCCTGGTATTTATCTTCAGGATTCTGGTCAGTTATTCTCTGGCTGCCCCTGATACTCACCAGAATCTTATATATACTGTCTTTTGTCACGCCATACTGTCTTAAAATTTTACCTATCTCACCGCTGCTCTGGGCAAGGGCCATTAAGATATGTTCGGTCGATACATATTCATCCTTTAACTGCCCGGCTTCGTTAAACGCATTATTTAAAATATTATTCAGCCCGGGGCTTATATATAACTGTGCCGCCTGCCCGGTAACCTTTGGCTGCTTTTCCAGCACATCATTTATCCTGCCTGATAAATCATCAATGTTAACCTCAAGTTTTTTAAGTACAGGTATTATTATTCCTTCCTTCTGTTCCAGCATGGCAGACATCAAATGAGCATCATCAACACTCTGGTTTCCGTTCTCAGACGCTATCCTCTGCGCATACGAAAGCAGTTCCTGCACTTTTATAGTAAATTTATCAATCTGCATATATTAATCACTCCTATCATTGCCATCAATATTATCACTGCAATTATTTCTCCGATAAAATATAAAAGTTATATAACAATATTGTCTCTCGGGTTCTCCTCATAACTTTTTAAAAATTCATCAAAATGTTTTTTCTGCTCATTTTTCAATCTCTCGGGCAGCACTATCTTAATTTTAGCATAAAGGTCTCCGTATCCTCCGCCTTTTAACTCAGGCATTCCCTTACCTTTTAACCTGAGTGTTTTTCCGCCCTGAGTTTTTGTAGGTACCTTTACCATAACTTTTCCCTCAAAAGTCGGTACATCTATCTTTGTTCCATTATAAGCCTCTTTTATGGTAACGGGTATTTCACAGTAAAGATCATTATTCTTCCTGGTAAAAAAAATATGCGGACCGACATTTACAACTATATACAGGTCTCCGGCCGGACCGCCCGATAAACCCTGTGCACCTTCTCCGCTTACCCTGATTTTACCGCCGTCTTTAACACCCTTAGGTATTTTTACATTAATTGTCCTGACTTTTCCTTCTTTTTGAAGTTTAAATGTTCTCTGGGTGCCCGTGTAAGCTTCCCTCAAAGTTATATTAAGGCTGGACTGCATATCCTGACCCTTTTGTGAAGCAGCTGTCCCGGATCTTCTGCCAAATTGTGAACTAAAACCGGAATTAAAACCGGAGAACTTCTCATCCGCTCCACTTCCGAAAAACATTTCAAAAAAATCAGAAAAACCGCTGCCAAGATCCTCGAAGTTAAAACCTTTTCCTCCGAAATCATAGGTATATGTTCTTCCGCCGCCAGGCCCTCCTGCACCTGAATGGGCATATTGTTTCCAATTTGCGCCCAACTGATCATACCTGGCTCTCTTCTGGGGATCCTTCAGCACTTCGTATGCTTCTCCGATTTCTTTAAATTTTTCTTCGGCTTTAGGATTATCAGGATTTGCATCCGGATGATACTGCCTTGCAAGCTTTCTATACGCTTTTTTTATCTCATCCTGAGACGCATTCTTGCCCACTCCCAATATTTTATAGTAATCCTTATATTTAACCATTTATGTTCACCTTTATACCTTTATAAATATGTCTGCCCATAACTCTGACTAAAGGTCATGGGCAGACATATTTAATAATTAGATCCTTTAAAAGCTCGGCCATAAAACCGTTACCTTGAATTTATTTCTATTTTTTCAGGTTTTTTCACTTCTGCTTTATTTATTATCATCATCTTTTGCTTCAAATTCTGCATCTATTACTTCTTCTTCATTACCCCCCTGCTTACCCTCGGCCTGCTGACTTCCTGAATCTTCGCCTCCGGGTTCCCCGCTTCCGGTCCCGGTTCCTGCTCCAGTCTGTGCATAAAGCTTCTGTGACAATTCATTCTGCAGATTTTGTAATTTTTCTGTTTCTCTTTTTATTTCATCAGCATTATTTGATTCTAAACTTTTTCTTAAAGCTCCAACCTGCTCTTCTATACTCTTTTTCATATCTTCGGGAGCTTTACTGCCAACTTCTCTCATAAGCTTTTCTGTAGAATAAATCAGGTTATCCGCGTTATTTCTGGCATCAGCCAGAGTCCGGTTTTTCTTATCTTCTTCCGCATGTTCCTCTGCTTCCTTAACCATCCTTTCAATTTCTTCATCGGATAGATGCGAGGTTGCAGTAATGGTAATTTTCTGCTCTTTACCGGTAGCGGTATCTTTGGCAGTAACATTTACAATTCCATTTGCATCAATATCAAAGGTTACTTCTATCTGCGGAATTCCTCTCGGAGCAGGCGGTATTCCATCCAGCCTGAACCGCCCGATAGTTTTATTATCTCTTGCCATGTCACGTTCTCCCTGAAGGACATGGATATCAACACTGGTCTGATTATCCGCTGCAGTGGTAAATATCTCACTTTTTTTGGTGGGAATTGTTGTATTTTTCTCAATCAATCTTGTCATTATCCCGCCCAGAGTTTCAATACCGAGGGATAGAGGAGTTACATCCAGAAGTACTACATCCTTTACGTCTCCTTTCAGTATACCAGCCTGAATAGCCGCTCCGACTGCAACAACTTCATCAGGATTAACCCCCTTATTGGGTTCCTTGCCGGTATAATCCTTTACCAGCTGCTGAATAACCGGCATTCTTGTTGCTCCACCAACAAGTATTACTTCATCTATATCAATTGTTTTTAGTCCTGAATCGCTCAGAGCTTTCTTAAGAGGAATCTTACACCTGTCAGTCAGATCTGCAGTTAGCTGTTCAAACTTTGCCCGTGTTATCTTTACATCAAGATGCTTGGGCCCATTGGCATCCGCAGTAATAAATGGAAGACTTATATTTGTTTCAATAACCGAAGATAATTCCACTTTTGCTTTTTCTGATGCCTCTATTAATCTCTGAAGGGCCTGCCTGTCTTTTCTTAAATCGATTCCATGCTCTTTATTAAATTCATCTGCCACATAATTCATAATCCTGTCATCGTAATCATCGCCACCGAGATGCATGTCGCCATGGCTTGCTTTTACTTCAAATACCCCTTCTCCAACCTCAAGTATTGATACATCAAATGTTCCACCCCCAAGGTCAAAAACCAGGATCTTTTCTTCTTTCTTTTTATCAAGCCCATAAGCAAGTGAAGCTGCTGTCGGCTCATTTATTATCCTTAAAACATTAAGCCCTGCGACTTTACCCGCATTTTTGGTTGCCTGCCTCTGTGCATCATTGAAATAAGCAGGTACGGTAATTACAGCATCTGTGATCTGGGTTCCCAGATAGCTTTCGGCATCTGTCTTAAGTTTCTGAAGTATCATGGCCGAAACCTCCTCGGGGGTATAGTACTTACCTCCCATCTCTACTTCCGCCAGATCATTCCTGCCTTTTTTTACTACATATGACACTATTTTTCTTTCACTCTCAACTTCACTATACTTCCTGCCGATAAACCTCTTAATAGAATAAACGGTATTCTCAGGGTTCAGCGCTGCCTGCCTTTTTGCCAGCTGTCCTACCAGCCTTTCCCCTTTTTTAGTTAAACCAACCACAGAAGGTGTCGTTCTGTTTCCTTCGCTATTGGTTATAACCGTTGGTTTACCGCCTTCCATAACCGCTATACATGAATTAGTTGTCCCAAGGTCAATCCCTACTGCCTTTGTCATAATATATACATCCTTTCCTTAGTTTTTTTATTTTTTTACAATCAAATAAACTTTAATAACCTGCTCCTGATTAAGAATCTAAAGATCATCCTTCATCTCTACTGATATGCATCAGGTAATTTTTAAAGCAATCCACTACTTCTTCGGGACACTTGCTCAAGATTATATTATCTCTTCTTCTTATCAGAATAATTATTGATCTTAAATTCAACCCTTCATCATACATAAGCTCCCTTATGTACTCAAGCCATCTGATATCTGCTTTTGAATAATATCTTTTTCTGCCCCGCCTTAAAGGGCATACCAGTTTAAACTTTTCATAATAATAGAGCGTCCTGCTGTTTACGCCTAAAAAATCAGCTACCAACTCTATCGGATAACTTTTATCATATTCGTTAAACAATATACCCACCAACCTTTTTTACTGATAATATTTTATTAAACAGTAAAAACATTGTCAAGTGAATTATAAATGATTTTTATTATTTTGTAAAATATGTTTTCACTTTAAAGTAAAAATATTTTTACTTTAATTATAATCTATAGATTATAAAAGCTGTTTTATATATTAACCGATTTTTAATGAATTTCCTTTATGGTATAATTCGTACATAAGAATATATCCAGGTCTGTTAACTCATTTAATGACAGCTGATAATTATAATCGGCCAGAGGAAAGAAATGATGTTTCAAAATTTTTACCTGAATACCACAGTTATTTTAATTATTTCATATCTTATTGGCTCTTTCCCGTCCGCTTACATTGCTGGAAAAATGAAGGGGATTAATATTTACGAGGAAGGAAGCAAAAATGTCGGCGGCATGAACACATTTACGAGTGTGGGAAGGTTCGCCGGGATAATGGTATTAATTACCGATATAGGAAAAGGAGCGCTGGTTGCTTACTTTGCTTCCCGGTTTTCAAATCATATCTTCATTCCGCTGCTCGCAGTTGTCTCTGCAGTAATCGGACACAACTGGATGATTTATATTGGATTCAAAGGCGGAAAAGGTGTCTCTGTATTTTTAGGGGGGCTACTTTACCTTTCACCAATAACATTTCTATTCCTTTACCTTATTTTTGTGCCAATTGCTCTTTTTATTTTAAAAGATTCTTATCTTGCAACTGCACTCGGATTTTTTTTCTTTTCTTTCTTTCTTTGGATTTATGAGAGAAGTATCTGGTGGCTGATTCTTGGGATTCTTATAACACTGGTTTACTGCATTAAAAGCTACAGCCTGCTTAAAACATACTATACCAGGAATAGAAAAGATATAAGTCCGGTAGTTAAAAAAATATTTAAACCATTTTTCAAAGGAATATAAAAAATGAAATGTCCATTTTGTTCAAATCCCGATACAAGAGTAATAGATTCCAGGTTAACAGACTCAAGTGACAGTGTCAGAAGGAGAAGAATGTGTGAAAAATGCGGTAAAAGATTTACAACTTATGAAAGGCTGGAAGATCAACCCATTGCAGTCATAAAAAAAGATAATACAAGAGAGCCTTTTGATAGAAATAAGATATTAAGCGGACTGATCAGGGCCTGTATAAAAAGAGACATAAGCGCTGAAGTCTTAAATAAAATTGTAGATGATATAGAAAACGAAATTTCCAGTATGCCTTCAAATGAAATACAATCTAAAGAAATAGGAAATCTCGTTTTAAAAAGATTAAAAAACCTGGATAAGGTCGCATATATAAGGTTCGCTTCTGTTTATAAACAATTTAAAAATATAAAGCAATTCACCAGGGAACTCTCAGAGTTACAGAAATTAAAATAATATCTTTATACCTTTCTATAACTTATTATAACTTATATCTTAATACAGCACCGATACTTCCCGCTTCAACTAATCTTTTATTCCCTTCTACATCGATTATTTCACATCCCTCATTTAAGGCATTTTCAACGATTTCATCAACTATATCATTATAAAATACAAGCTTTCCATCACAATAAGGGCATTTAACCTTATCCTCTACCGTCAGATATCCGCAGATATTGCAAACGTAGCCGCTGTGTGTGAATTGTCTGTCATATAATAAAATTTTTATCTGGTCACTCAATAAAAATCTTATAGTGGCATCGATTCCCAGTACACCCATTCCATTAGGGTTAAGCTCATCAATCAATTCGTCTATTACATTATTTTTAGTATCAATCTCAAATTTATTAATGATCTCTTTAGCTTTTTTTGAAATTAATGGGATTTTTGAATCAGGTTCAGCATCAATGCTTCCTATATGTACTGGCTTAAGGTAACTATGCAGATAGTTTAAGAACCCGGGAATTATCTCTTTTTTGCCAGACAATATCAAATAGTCGAACTTCTTTTCTTTAAAAAGCTCTAATGTTTTATCGTTAACAAGCTTAAAGAAATGATGTAGCTTCTCTTCCAGTCTTCCAAGTAGCTTTTTTTCTCTTAATACAGCCTCACTTCTGAAATTAACTTTTGAGGGTACGTCACTAATAAATGCAGCCAGATACTCGTTAACTTCACCAAGATATACAGAATAAATTTGCGCTTTTTCCCTGTTTATCATCAGTACGCCGTATTTTTTAGAATTATTAATAAGATTCCTTAAATTCTGTGTATATGGCTTGGGATCAATAATTATCCTGGATTTCATTATTATCGGTATCCTGAATTCTTCCCATAATCCATCACCGGAAGAAAAAACTGCAAACGTTTTCATGGAACCAGCACTGAATTTATCATTCACAAATGACTTTATCTCCTCAAAAATCTCAAATATTTCCTTTTTATGATTTTTATCAAAATCAGTGTCAGATTCCAATTTCTCCTTACTGCCTGTAATCATGGAATTTAATTCTGTCTGGTAATTTCTTTTCGTAGTCCTGGTCCCGTCAACCAGAAGATAGACGCTAACAACTGGCCTTCCGGTTGGAACATAGTTTAGTATTCTCTCAAGACTTGAAATTTTTTTAATTGAATCTGGCATAGAGATCAACCCTCACTGTTATTGCATATTATTTTTATATTATTACTTGATAATTGTTTCTTATAAGAAAATACAGCATTTTCTGACATACATCATTAATTAAAATTTTTATTGTCCCATAAACTTTTCTTTAAAAACAAAATCTATTATTATTATACAATACTTGCTCAAGAAAGAGAGTGTAAATGTTTACTTTCATTGGATATAAAATTCTTGAATTTATTGCCGTTTCAACTCCTTATCCTGTGACATATTTTATTGCGGAGTTTGGCGCCAGACTCTGTTTTCTATCTGGCTTTAATGTAAAAATAATAAAAAATAACATCTCCAAAGTATTAAATATTGATTTTAACAGCAGACAAACGCATAGGTTGGCAGTTGATATCTTTGTAAACTGGTCGAAAAATATCGTTGATTTCCTCAAACATTCTATTATCTCCCGGGAGAAGTTAAAGGAAAGAGTGGAAGTTAAGGGTCTCGAACATCTGGATGATGCTTTAAAAAACGGAAAAGGTGTCGTGATTTTTACAGCGCATATCGGAAATTTTGAATGGGGCGCATGCAGGCTGGCCATCGAAGGATATAATATATGGGGCTTAAGTCTTTTTAGAAAAAGTAAACTTACACGAAATTTTTTTGAATCAAAAAGACTATCAAAGGGATTTAAAACCCTTTACGTAAACAGGGTATTGAATATTTTCAGGATATTAGAAAATAATGAAATAGTAGCCATACCTTCAGACTGGGACCCTTCAGGAAGAGCCGCAAGGCCGTTTAAATTTTTCGGGAAGCTAGCTTACCTCCCAACCGGTGCTTTACAGGTTGCATTGAAATCAGGAGCAGCATTATTACCATGTTTTATCTGGAGAAAAGACAAGTACAACCACCTTCTGGTAATTGGGAATCCTTTAGAATTGATAAGAGAAGGAGGTAAGGAAAAATTAATTAACAGAAATATGAAAAAAATCCTTAAAATTATGGAAGTATATATAAGAAGTCATATTTCTGAATGGGAAATGTTTCACAATATATGGAATTAAAAACAACCGTTTATTTAATGCTCTGATTCATTTCTTGTGAAAAATACCTCATAATATATATCTGTATGAGAGTAAAATATTTTATTGTCTTTTTATAATTTACTCATACCGGTATATATGATTTAATATTAAGCATTTGAGTATTATTAAAATTTTCTAATATATTTATTAGATAATTGAAGTGAGAATATTGGCTAAAAATAAAACCAGTCAGTCCTTATCCTCTTCTAATTTATATAATAACGTGGTCTGGCATACAAAATCCATAGAAGAGGCTGCAGAAAAATTAAATACCAACCTTAAAACGGGCCTGGGTGTAAAAGAAGCAGAAAATAGAATTGCAGATTATGGTTATAATGAATTAGAAGAAAAAAAGGGGCGGACGCCTTTTAAGATATTCATATCCCAGTTTAATGATTTTATGATATGGATACTTATTGCCGCTGCATTTATTTCCGGAATAATAATAAGAGAAATTACTGACGCAATCGTAATATTGGTTATATTGATAATAAACTCAGTTTTAGGCTTTATCCAGGAATTTCGTGCTGAAAAAGCACTGCAGGCCTTAAAGGAACTTGCTTCTCCCAGCGCTCTGGTAATAAGAGAAGGCAGGGAAAAAAGTGTTTATTCCAAAAATCTTGTACCCGGTGATGTTATTAAGCTGGTGGCAGGTGATCTTGTACCTGCAGACTGCAGAATTATAGAGAAAACGAACCTTCGGGTTAATGAATCAATTCTTAGCGGTGAATCTCTTCCGGTAAATAAAATCTCTGATGTGCTGCTCGATAAAGAAAATATTCCGCTGGGAGATAAGAAAAACATGCTCTTTAGCAGTACTACAATCGTTAAGGGACGGTGCATGGCTATTGTTACCGGCACGGGACAAAATACCGAGATTGGCAAGATTGCAAGTATGGTCCAGGAAGCAGACGAGCAAACTCCCCTCCAGATTGAACTGAAAACTGTTGGGAAAAGAATCGGGGTAATATGCCTTGCAGTAAGTGCAATTGTTTTCATATCCGGAGTACTTAAAGGTAATTCAGTAACAGAAATGCTTCTGGTCGCCGTTGCCCTGGCTGTTGCTTCCATACCTGAGGGATTGCCCGCAATAGTTACAGTATCTCTTGCTCTCGGTGTTCAAAAAATGGCAAAAAATAACGCCATAGTAAGAAAATTAAGTTCCGTAGAAACGCTCGGGAGTGTGTCTGTTATATGCACGGATAAAACCGGGACACTGACCGAAAACAAAATGATGGTAAGAAAGATATACGCAGGTTTAGAGGAATTCAAAGACTATAATAATTTTATAGAAAAATATAATAGACTCAATAATATAAATAAAACTTTAACCACCGGGAATCTTAAAAATCCGGATGCATTAAATCTCCTGCTTAGAAATGCTGTTCTCTGCAATGATGCTTACTACACTGACAGGGAAACGGGACAAATAACGGGAGATCCGACAGAAGCGGCGTTAATTGAACTTGGAAGTTTTTATTCAATAGATAAAAGCAGGATAGAAAATGATTACCCGAGGAAAATGGAGGAGCCTTTTGATTCCGAACGTAAAATGATGACTACCATTAATGAAATAGCTCCCGGTAATAAATATAATAATTATAAATACATCCTGTTTTCAAAAGGAGCTCCTGAAGTATTATTGGAAAAATGTACCGGAATAATTAAAAATGGAAGAATACAAAAACTTACCGGTAGTGATAGAGAAAAAATCGTTAAAAATAATCATATGCTGGCCAGTAAAGCAATGAGAAACCTGGCTTTTGCCTTTAAATATCTGGACAACCTCCCGCCTGAAAATAAAATAAAAGAAAATGAAGAAGATCTGGTATATCTGGGTATGGTTGGAATGATCGATCCTCCAAGAGTTGAAGTATATGATGCCATTGAAAAATGCAATCAGGCTAATATTAAAATCATCATGGTAACCGGCGACCATAAAATTACTGCCCGTGCTATAGGAGAAGAGCTCGGAATACTCGGCCCTGAAGATAAGATTATAGGCGGTCCGGAGTTTGATATGCTGACAGAGGAAGAACTTGAATCCCAGATAGAAAATATAAGGATTTTTGCAAGAGTTTCCCCTTCCCATAAAGTTGATATTGTAGAAGCACTGAAGAAAAAACATCATATAGTTGCCATGACTGGAGACGGGATAAACGACGCTCCGTCATTAAAAAAAGCAGATATTGGTGTAGCCATGGGTATAGTGGGAACTGATGTCAGCAAAGAATCGAGCGATATGATTTTAACCGACGATAATTTTGCAACCATTATTAAGGCTATAAAACAGGGTAGGGTCATATATGATAATCTGAAGAAATTTATATTGTTTCTGCTATCCTGTAATATTTCAGAAGTGCTTTTGATGTTTATTTCAATACTGATCGGTGATTATGTGTTTTATCTTATTACCGGAGAGACGGGATTTCTTTATTTACCTTTACTTCCGGTACAAATCTTATGGATGAATCTTATAACCGACGGCCTTCCCGCAATGGCACTGGGGATAGATCCGCCTGAAAAAAACATTATGGACAGAAAGGCAACAAAAAAGA
>CAZLME010000011.1:17437-18748 GCA_964560595.1 uncultured Actinomycetota bacterium | reverse complement strand
TTAAAGGATAATTTTAAAAAAGGAGGAAAATTGAGAAGCGATGTTATGAAAAAAGGGGTTGAGAGGCTTCCTCACAGGTCTATTTTTAAATCACTCGGACTTACCGATGAGGAAATAAAAAGGCCGTTTATTGGAGTGGTAAATTCGGTAAATGAATTAATACCCGGTCATATGCATCTTGATAAAATTGCAGAAGCGGTTAAAACGGGAATTAGGATGAGTGGCGGTACGCCACAGGAGTTTTCAACTATCGGTGTATGTGACGGTGTGGCCATGAATCATATCGGAATGAAATATTCTCTTGCAACAAGGGAAATAATAGCTGACAGTATAGAAGCAGTGGCTATAGCGCACCCTTTTGATGGCCTGGTATTGGTACCATGCTGTGATAAGATTGTCCCGGGAATGATTATGGCGGCACTCAGATTAAATATTCCTTCCATTATAGTAAGCGGAGGGCCTATGATGGCCGGAAGATTTGGAAAACAGAGTATAGACTACAGCAGCTGTTACGAAGCTATAGCTAAATATAAAAAAGGCAAATACACTGATAAAGATCTAAAAGAAATAGAAGATGAAGCCTGCCCCACATGCGGAAGCTGTTCGGGGATGTTTACGGCTAATTCAATGAACTGCCTCTCGGAGGCTATTGGAATTGCTTTAACTGGAAACGGCACGATACCTGCAGTTTATTCTAAAAGATTAAGGCTGGCAAAAAAAGCGGGAATGAGAATTATGGATCTAGTGGCTGATAATACAAAGCCAAGGGATATCATAACACTGGAAGCAGTTAAAAACGCAATTGCGGTTGATATGGCGCTTGGCTGTTCGACCAATACTATCCTTCACCTGGCAGCAATTGCTTATGAAGCAGGCATAGACTTTAACCTGAGACTTGTAAACGAAATAAGCAGTAAAACACCCAATCTATGCAGATTAAGCCCTGCCGGCAGTCATCATCTTGAAGACTTATATTATGCTGGCGGAGTAGAAGCAGTAATGAATGAGCTATTAAAAAATGGTCTTATTAATGGAGAAATAAAAACTGTAAGCGGGAAAAAAGTAAGTGAAAATATATCAAACGCTGAAATTTTAAACAAGGAAGTTATAAGAGAGGTTAAAGATCCTTATATTAAGGACGGAGGTCTTACCATTTTATGGGGTAATCTGGCTCCTGGAGGGTGCGTGGTTAAAAGATCTGCTGTAGACCCGTCAATGTATCATTATAAAGGGAAAGCAAGGGTATTTGACAGTGAAGAGCAGTCTCTGGAAGCTATAATGAATGGAAAAGTAAACCCGGGAGATGTGGTA